>DATLWN010000306.1:0-10415 GCA_035576305.1 Mariprofundaceae bacterium | reverse complement strand
AAACGCGGCTATCAATCGAGTATCGCCCTGCCGCTGAAGAGCGGTGGTGACATCCTGGCCTGTCTGGCCATCTATGCCGGTGAGCCGGATGCCTTTGCCGCCGATGAGGTGAGCCTGCTGGAGAAGCTCGCCGACAACCTGGCATTCGGCATCGATGTGTTGAGGATGCGTGACGAGCGCAGGCAGGCCGAGCAGGCCCTGCGGGAGAGCGAGGAAAGGTACCGCACCATCTTCCAGAATTCGCCGCTGGGCATCTTCCGCTCCACGGTCGAGGGGCGGTTTCTCGAGGTCAACCCGGCGCTGGCCAAGATCCTCGGCTACGACTCGCCCGGAGATGTGATACGCGAGATCGTCAATATCGGCGAGCAGATCTATCCCAATGCCGAGAGCCGGATACGAATCGTGGCCGAGCAACTGGGTGCGGCCGGCGACATCATGCAGCACCATAATCGCTACAGGCGGCGGGACGGCAGCGAATGCATCGCCAACCTGTATCTGAAAACGGTCCGCGATGCCGAAGGCAGGCCCGTCTTCTTCGAGGGCATCATCGAGGACATCACCGAGCGCATGCAGGCCGAGGATGAGCGGGAGAGGCTCCAGGCACAGCTCGTCCAGGCCCAGAAGATGGAGTCCATCGGGCGGCTCGCGGGCGGCATCGCCCATGACTTCAACAACGTGCTGAGCGCGGTCATCGGTTACGCGGAGTTGGCCTTGCGCGAAGCGGACATATCCGAGCGGCTATACGGCTACCTGCAGGAGATACGGAAAGCCGCCGATCGCTCCGTGGATCTGACCCGGCAGCTGCTGGCCTTCGCCCGCAAGCAGACCGTGCTGCCCAAGGTGGTCGATCTGAACGAGACGGTGACGGGACTGATCACGCTGCTGCAGCGCCTGATCGGCGAGGAGGTTCATCTCACCTGGCAGCCCGGGGCAAGGGTATGGGCGGTCAAGGTGGATCCGAGCCAGATCGACCAGATACTGACCAACCTGTGCGTCAATGCGCGCGATGCGATCGAGAATACGGGTACGATCACCATCCAGACACGCAATGGGGTTCTCGACGAAACCTACGCCGCCGACCATCCAGGGGCGGTTCCCGGCGAATACGTGCTGCTGTCCGTGACGGACGACGGACAGGGCATGGTCAGGGAAACCCTGGCACATGTGTTCGAGCCGTTCTTCACCACCAAGGAGATGGGCAAGGGTACCGGCCTCGGGCTGGCGATGGTTTACGGCATCGTCAAGCAGAACAACGGCTATATCGATATCGACAGCGAGCCCGGTCGCGGCACGACCATCAGCATTTATCTGCCCAGGCATATGGGCGAGGCCGGCCAGTCCGGCGTGAGCGCCGACGAGGAAACGGTCGCGCAGGGGGACGAGACCATCCTGCTCGTCGAGGACGAGCCCGTGATCCTGGATATCGCCAGGCTGGTCCTGGAGAAGTGCGGCTACCGCGTGCTGACCGCCTCGCGGCCGAATGAGGCGATCCGCCTGGTCAAGGAGCGCGCCTGCGAGATCCACCTGCTGATCACCGATGTGATCATGCCGGGGATGAATGGCCGGGAGCTGGCGGACGCGGTGCTGGGGCTTTGTCCGGAGATACGCTGCCTGTTCATGTCGGGCTATTCGGGCAATGCCATCGCGCAGCACGGGGTGCTGGACGAGGACGTGCATTTCATCCAGAAGCCGTTCTCGACGGCCGATCTGGCCGCCAAGGTGCGGCAGGTGCTGGATGGCGAATAGCGATCGTCGGCTTGCCGACGCTCAGTACGGCCGTCCGTCCTTGTGCATGAAGCGCCACTGGCCGTCGACCAGCTCCGCCCGCAGGTCGTCGTCGGGATAGCTGACCGCGTCCCCGGGCGTGCGATCGCCGATCTCCAGGTAGATCACATCCTCAGCGGTGCGGTTGACCAGGCAGTGGCCGTTGCCCGTGCCGGCCTTGAAGCCGGCGCACATGCCGGGGGCCAGCTCGGTCTCGCCCTCGTCGGTCAACAGCGTCGGGCGGCCGCTGAGGATGTGGATGAACTCATCCTGCTTGCTGTGGGCGTGGCGCAGGGCGGAGCTCGCCCCGGGCGCCAGGCGCGTCTGGTTGACGCCGAAGTTCGTCAGGCCGAACAGGTCGCCGAGCGGGCGTTTCTCGCGGCCCTGCATGCGCGAGGCGAAGGGCTCCGGGTAGATCGACGGCCTGGCGCGCGGTGCAGCCTCGGCGGCGACGATGGCGATCGGGGATTGTTTTTCCGGCATCTTCGGGATCAGGCCTTGTTTTCCGGCTTGGCGCGCGAGGCCTTCTCGTCGTGGCCGGAGACGCCGAAGCGGCGGGCCAGTTCGTAGAGCACGTCGTCGGCGGAAAGGCCCCGTTCGGCCAGCATGACCATGGTGTGGAACCACAGATCCGCCGTCTCGTGGACGATCTTGTCGGGATCGCCGTTCTTGGCGGCGATGATCGTCTCCACGGCCTCCTCGCCGACCTTCTCCAGGATCTTGTCCAGGCCCTTGGCGTACAGCGAGGCGACGTAGGAGGAGTCCGCATCGTGCAGCTTGCGCCCCTCGATGATCTCCGTCAGCTCTTTCAGGATATCCCGGCTCATGCCATCGGCTCCTCGATGGTTTCCCACGTGCCGCCCTTCTGCAGGCGGTAGAAGCAGGAATAGCGGTTGGTGTGGCAGGCCGGTCCCGTCTGCTCGACCAGCAGCAGCAGCGTGTCGCCGTCGCAGTCCAGATACATCTCGACCACCTTCTGCACATGTCCGGAGGTTTCACCCTTCTTCCACTGCGTCTTGCGGGAGCGTGAATAGTAGTGGGCGAAACCGGTGTCGAGCGTTTGTTGGAAGGCCTCTTCGTTCATCCAGGCCATCATCAGCACGCGGCCGGTGGCCACATCCTGCGCGATGGCCGGCACGAGCCCCGCCTCGTTGAAGCTGATCTCGCTCAGGAGACGTACGCGGTCGAGCTGGTTCATGCAGCCAAACCTATCTCGTTCTTCTTTGCTTTCCCACAATAGGGCAGGAGCCGTTTGGATGGCCGAAGGCCGCCCACAGGGCGAGGGGCAGGATGCCCCGAGTCAAAGAAGAGCCAGGAAGATTCCATCAAGTAATCTTTGCGAGAGCCCGGCCGGCGGCGGCGACGGTGGCCTCGATGTCGGCGTCACTGTGTGCTGCCGACACGAAGGCCGCCTCGAACTGGCTGGGGGCGAGATAGACGCCCTCGTCGAGCATGGCGTTGAAGAAGCGGCCGAACAGTTTCAGGTCGCAGCCGCAGACATCCTGGTAGTTGTGGCAGCCTTCCGCATCGGTGAAAAACACGGTGAACATCGAGCCGAAGCGGTTGCCGGTAGCCGCAACACCAGCGGCCTTGCAGCCGGCCAGCAGGCCGTCGAACAGCCTGGCGGATTTCGCCTCCAGCGCCTCGTAGAAGCCGGGCGCCTTCAGGCGGCTCAGCGTCTCCAGGCCCGCGCGCATGGCCAGCGGATTGCCGGACAGGGTGCCGGCCTGGTACACCGGGCCGTCCGGCGAGATCCGGCGCATGATCTCCTCGCGCCCGCCGTAGGCGCCGACCGGCATGCCGCCGCCGATGATCTTGCCCAGGCAGGTCAGGTCCGGGGTGATGCCGAAACGCTCCTGGGCGCCGCCGGCGGCCACACGGAAGCCGCACATCACCTCGTCGAAGATCAAGAGCGCGCCGCTCTCGTCGCAGATCTCGCGCAGCGCCTTGAGGAAGCCGGTGGAGTAGAGATCCATGACGCCGGTGTTGCCGGGCACCGGCTCGACGATGATGCAGGCGATCTCGCCCTTGTTGGCGGCGAACAGCGCCTTGACCGCCTCGATGTCGTTGAACGGCGCGGTCAGCGTCAGCTTGGCGTAATCGGCCGGAACGCCAGCGGAGTCGGGTACGCCGAAGGTGGCGGCACCCGATCCGGCCTTGACCAGCAGGCCGTCGGCGTGGCCGTGGTAGCCGCCCTCGAACTTGACGATCTTGTCGCGCCCGGTGAAGCCGCGCGCCAGTCTCAGGGCGCTCATCGTCGCCTCGGTGCCGGAGCTGACGAAACGCACTACCTCGATCGACGGCACCATGTCGATGACCAGTTCGGCCAGTTCGATCTCCAGCTCGCACGGGGCACCGAAGGAGACGCCGGATTGCGCCGTCTCGGTGATGCCGCGGATCACGTCCGGATGCGCATGGCCGAGGATCATCGGCCCCCAGGAGCCGACGTAGTCGATGTAGGCGTTGCCATCCACGTCCCAGATGCGGGCACCCTCGGCGCGGGCGATGAAGCGCGGGGTGCCGCCGACGGACTTGAAGGCGCGCACCGGCGAGTTGACGCCGCCGGGCAAGAGCTTCCTGGCATGATTGAAATCGAGTTCGGACTTGTGAATGGAGGACATCGGCACCCTTTCCCTGCAGTGGAGTCATGGGACGTTAGAAACCATGCCCGATGGTGTCAATGGCGGGTGGTCATCCGCGGCGGCCTTGGACTAGAGTGTCGATGGCGCGCAGTGTCCGTGTAGGGGGGAACCATGAAAAGGCTGGGTTGTGCGGCGTTCCTGTTGCTATGCCTTCTGCCGGGTCTGGCCCTGGCGGACGGCGAGGTGGGCGTGATTACCAAGCTCTCCGGCGACGTCGAGCTGATGCGCGGCGACCAGGTGCTGGCGGCCGAGGCGGGCGTGAACCTGATGCCCGACGATGTCGTGCGCACCGGCGAGGATGCCTCGGTGCAGATCGACATGGACGACGGTTCCAGCTTCGCCATGGGTGCCAACAGCTCGCTGCACATCAAGGAATACCGCATGCGCGAGGATCACAGCATCGTGGCGGCGGCGATCGACAAGATCTCCGGCTGGATGCGCTTCGCCGTCGCCAAGCTGTACCATGCCGATTACTACCGCTTCCAGATGCCGACGGCCGTGCTCGGCGTGCGCGGCACCGAGGGCGTGCTCAATGTCGAGGGCGAGGGCGATAACGTCCAGTCGAACATCATGCTGGACGAGGGCGATGTCGACGTGGCGGAACGCGTCGAGAAGGGCCGCCTGTTCGGCAACCGCCTGCGGCTGAGAAGCGGCGAATACGCCTATCGCCATGCCGGCCGCATGCTGTTGATGCGCCGGCATCTCCCGGAACAGCTGAGGCAGCGCATGCCGGCCTTCGTGAAGGCCCGGCTGGTGCGGCGGGTGAAGTTCCTGAAGCAGCGCGGCATCCGGCCTCGCCGCATCGAGGGACGGTTGTTCCGCATGCACCGGCGCGAACCGAAAGGGCCGGTGATGCGGCGGATGGAGCAGCCATCGATGCGGCGGATGCAAAGACCGCCGGCGATGCACCTGCGAGGGCCGGCGACGCGGCGGATGCAAAGACCCATGATGCGGCGGATGGAAAATCCGCCGGGGATGCGCCTGCAGGGGCCGGCAATGCGGCAAATGGAAAAACCGTCGGCGATGCAGCGGATGGAAAGCCAGCCGGGGATGATGCGGCCGGAAAAACCGGCCATGCGACAGGCGGAAAAGCCGGTGCTGAAGCAGCAGGGCGGGCCGGCTACGATGCAGCAGGATGATTCGGCCACGATGCAGCAGGACGGGGCGGTCACAAGGGCACCGGCAGGGCCGGCGGCGAGGCCTCTGCTGAAGGAACGCAGGCGCCGCCTTCTCCAGTTCCGGAGCAACTAGGCGGTTATTTCGACGATTCCGGGTTTGGTTTCGGGAACGGGGTGACGTTGCCGGGCTGTCCCGCGCCACTGATGCGCGCCATGCCCTGTTTCTCGACCTCATCGATGCGCACGACGGCATGCATCGGGATATGGGTCCGTTTCACACCCTTGAACTCATTGCGCAGACTCTCCTCGGACGGATCGACGACGACGGTGGATCTCTCGCCGAACAGCAGCTCGCCGACCTGCACGAAGCCGGGGATGCCCGACGCACCGACGTGGCGGGCATAGATCTCGTAGATGCTGTCCCGGTTGACGAAGGTGATGCGGTAGATGCTTTTTGCCGGCATGGGGGTCTACGGCCAGTAGGTGACCTTCGCGGTGCAGGTCTCGCCGATGACGATGCGTGACACGCGCAGGCGGCCGTCGTCCAGCCGGCGGCTCATCGCCTCGTACAGCACGCGGGCGACATTCTCGCTGGACGGATTGATGGTATCGAACGGGGGGATGTCGTTCAGGTTGTAATGGTCCCAGCCGGCCAGCGCCTCTTTCAGTTCGCGCTTCATGACCTTGTAGTCCACGCCGAGGCCCAGCGCGTCGAGCTCCTCGCATTCGACGTACAGCTCGACATGCCAGTTGTGGCCGTGCAGGCGGGCGCAGTCGCCCGGATAGCCGCGCAGCTGGTGGGCGGCGGCGAAATCGGTGCGGATCATCAGCTCGTAGCGTGGCATCTAGGCGGCCGGCAGCAGCATGGCCGCCGACGTCGTGCGACCCTCGGTGACCAGGATGTTGTAGGTGCGGGCGGCCGAGCGCGAATCCATGCACTCGTAGCCGACGTGCGCGTCCTGCAGGGCATCGAGCACGGCCTCGGGCGGAAAACGGGTGATGCGGCCGGTGCCGATGATCAGCACCTCCGGCGGTGCATCGAGGACCGGCTTGAGGTGCGCCACGGTCAGGCCATCCACGCGCTCCGGGCCCCAGGGGGCGCTCACCTTGCCGTCGTGCAGTATCAAACCCGAGCGATAGATGCCATCACCCACCTGCAGGTAGTCGTCGCCATAGCCGCGGAACAGCGGCACATCGGCGCCGACATCGGGGTTGACGTCGCCCGGAAGCGAGATCAGGGCCTGGCCTCCAATTCCTTGGCAGCCTCCTCATCGGCCTTGGTCTGTCCCTTCATCATCAGCATGATGGGGCTGGCGATGTAGATCGAGGAATAGGTGCCGACCACGACGCCGACCAGGAGGGCGAACGCGAAGCCGTGGATGACCTCGCCGCCCAGGAAGAACAGGGAGAGCAGCACGATCAGCACCGTGAACGACGTGATCAGGGTGCGGGACAGGGTCTGGTTGATGGCGTTGTTGGCCGTTGTCGGCTCGTCCTCCGGGTTCTTCTTCTTGCGGTTGGCGGCGTTCATCTCCCGGATGCGGTCGAACACGACGATGGTGTCGTTCAGCGAATAACCGATCACCGTCAGCACCGCCGCCACCACGGTCAGGTTGAATTCCATGCCGGTGACGGCGAAGGCGCCGAGCACGATGGAGGTGTCATGCACCAGGGCCAGATCGGCGCCCACGGCATAACGGAATTCGAAGCGGAACATCACATAGCCGAAGATGGCGATCATCGCGAACAGCACGGCCATGATGCCGGCCCGGGTCAGCTCCTTGCCGACCTGGGGCCCGACGTACTCGACGCGGCGCATCTCCACCTGATTGGCGCCGAACTTGGCGTTCAGGGCATCGAGCACGGCATTGCTGATCGCCGAGGACGCCTTGCTGTCGCGGTTCTGCACCCGGATCATGATCTCGGTGGGGGCGCCGTACTGCTGGATCACGGCGTTGCCGTAGCCCTTCGGCGCCAGGGCCTCGCGCACGTCGGCGATGGCCGGGGCCTGGGAGAAGCGCGTCTCCACCAGCGTGCCACCCGTGAAATCGATACCGAAGTTCAGGCCCTTGACGATCAGCATGATGACCGACAGCAGCACCAGGGTGCCGGAGATGCCCATGGCGAGCTTGCGCTTGCCCAGAAAGTCGATGTGTGTGTCCGTACGGATCAGTTCCATGGGTGTTCCCCTAGATGCTCAGGCGTTCGATGCGCTTCCGGCGCTCCAGCGACAGGGCGATGATGGCGCGGGTCACGGTGATGGCCGTGAACATCGATGCCAGCAGGCCGATGGTCAGCGTCACGGCGAAGCCCTTGACCGGGCCACTGCCGAACTGGAACAGCACGACGGCCGCGATCAGCGTCGTGACGTTGGAGTCGACGATGGTGACGAAGGCGCGGTCGAAGCCGGCATCGACGGCGGCCAGCGGCGTGCGCCCGTTGCGCAGCTCCTCGCGGATGCGCTCAAAGATCAGCACGTTGGCGTCCACGGCCATGCCGACGGTCAGCACGATGCCGGCGATGCCCGGCAGCGACAGCGTGGCGCCGATCATGCTCATCGCGGCCACGATCAGCAGCAGGTTGAAGATCAGCGCGATATCGGCCACCAGGCCGAACAGGCGGTAATAGACCAGCATGAACACGACGACGGCGATGAAGCCGTAGATCGTCGAGTTCGTGCCCTTGATGATCGAGTCCTGGCCGAGGCTCGGGCCGATCGAGCGTTCCTCGACGATGTTGACCGGCGCCGGCAGGGCGCCGGCGCGCAGCACGATGGCCAGGTCGCGCGCCTCCTGCGGCGTGAAGTTGCCGGTGATCTGGGCCGTGCCGCCCGGGATGCGCTCGCGGATGACCGGCGCGGACTTGACCACGCCCTCCAGGATGATGGCGAAACGCTCGTTGACGTGCTGGCTGGTCAGCTTGTCGAAGCGCTCCGCCCCGCGGTTGTTGAACTTCAGCGTCACCGCATACTCGTTGTAGCGCGAATCGATCGACACGCGCGCGTCGGTGACCTCGTTGCCCGAAAGCTCGGTGCGCTTCTTCACCAGGTAGGGCTGACGGAAGACGGCGTTGCCGCGCTTCTCGGGGTCGCCGTAGACGATCTCGTCATCCGGCGGCACCTGTCCGGCCAGGGCCTTGTCCAGATCGCCCTTCTCGTCGACCAGCTTGAACTCCAGTTCGGCGGTGCGCCCGATCAGGCTCTTGGCGCGGGCGGTGTCCTCATAGCCGGGGATCTGCACCAGGATGCGGTGGTCGCCCTGCTTGGCGATCACCGGCTCCGTGGTGCCCAGCGCATCGATGCGGTTGCGCACGACCTCGATGGCCTGCTCGACCGCGAACTTCTTGATGTCGTCGGCCTGCTTGTCCTTCAGGGTGAACACGAGCTTGTTGCCGGCCTGCTGCATCGTGAAGGAGTCCATGGCGTCTCCCAGCAGCTTGGCGGCGGCAGGCGCCTCGCCGGGGTTGCGGATCACGGCGGTGATCGTGCGGCCGTTGTTCTCCAGGCTGGAGTAGGCGATGCGGTTCTCGCGCAGGGTGCGGCGGACGGTGTCGACGTCCTCGGCCACGCTGTGCGCCACGGCCTTCTCGGCCTCGACATCGAGCACCAGATGGATGCCGCCCTTCAGGTCCAGGCCGAGATTCATCTTCTTGCTCATCGAGGTCGGCCACCATTTGGGCACGGAGATGAAGTTCGGCAGGGCGCCCATCACGGACACCGCGAGCACGAACAGGATCAGCCACAGCTTCCAGCGCGGATATGCATGCATGTCGGAATTCCTTCGTTGCCGGTTTGCTCGGCGTATTGCTTACCCGGCCAGGCCGGTGATGGTGTCGCGCTTGACGCGCACGCGGGTTCCCTCGGCGATCTCGACCTTGATCTCGTCGTCGGAGACCTCGGTCACGGTGCCGATGATGCCGCCGGCGGTGATGACCTTGTCGCCCTTCTTCATGCCCTGGACCATGGCCTTGTGCTCCTTCAGGCGCTTCTGCTGCGGGCGGATCAGCAGGAAGTAGAACACCACCATGATCAGCAGCAGCGGTGCCAGCTGCACCATGCCGCCCGCCGCCGAGGGTTCGGCTGCATCGGCAGGGAAGGACGTGGCCAGCCACAGCGCCGCCGCGGCGCCGATGGTCCGGATGCTCGAAATCGTATGGTTCATGGTGAAAGCTCCTCGTTGTGCGTGCGGGCCTCGGGGTCGCCGCCGCGGTAGGTTTGCAGAAATTGATCGCGGAATTCCGGCCAGTTTCCCCTCTCCAGGGCTTCGCGGGCCCTGCGCATGAGGGCCGTATAGTAGTGAAGATTGTGCAGAGTATTCAACCGCGAACTTAGAATCTCCTTCGCCATGTACAGATGGCGCAGGTAGGCGCGCGAGAAATGGCGGCAGGTATAGCAGCCGCAATCGGCCATCAGCGGGCGTGCATCCTCGGCAAAACGCGCCTGCTTGATGTGCACGATGCCGTGGTCGGTGAACAGGGTGCCGTTGCGGGCGTTGCGCGTCGGCATCACGCAGTCGAACATGTCGATGCCGCGGTCGATGCCCTCGATCAGGTCGTCCGGGGTGCCCACCCCCATCACATAGCGCGGCTTCTCCGCCGGCAGCTCGGGGGCCAGCGTGTCCAGCATGGCCAGCATCTCGGGCTTCGGCTCGCCGACGGACAGCCCGCCGATGGCGATACCCTCGAAATCCATGGCCGCGATCTCAGCCAGGCTCTCCAGGCGCAGCTCCGGGTACATGCCGCCCTGCACGATGCCGAACAGCGCCTGGCGATCGTTCACGGGCAGGTGCTCGCGGCATTCGGCGGCCCAGCGCATCGACATCTGCATCGACTCCAGCGCCTGCTCGGGTGTGGCGGGATACGGCGTGCACTCGTCGAAGGCCATGACGATGTC
>DATLWN010000305.1:0-3036 GCA_035576305.1 Mariprofundaceae bacterium | reverse complement strand
GCATTCGACGATGCTGCGGCGCATGCAACTGCCGCACCGCACGGGGGCTGCGGCGCCGTCGCCGGTGCACGAGGCCGTGGCCATGCCCGGACAGGTCGAGTTCCCGTCCCGGGCGATCTACCTGATCCACGCCTACCGCGTGCACGGTCACCTGCACGCCGATCTCGATCCGCTCAGGCTCAATCCGCCCCATTTCAGTCCCGAGCTCGAACTGAGCTATTACGGGCTTTCCGAGGCGAACCTGGACGACGAATTCCTGACCGGCGACCTGGTCGGCGCCCCGCGCATGCGGTTGCGCGATATCCTGGCCCTGCTCAAGGAGACCTATTGCGGCCATATCGGGCCGGAGTTCATGCACATCACCGATTCGGCGCCGAAGCACTGGCTGCAGGAGCGGCTGGAGCGGGCGCACGCGAAGCCGGGCATGGATGCGGATACCCGCCAGCACGTGTTCAGCCGCATCATGCAGGCCGAGGAGTTCGAGCGCTTCCTGCACACCCGCTATGCCGGCCAGAAGCGCTTCTCGCTGGAGGGGGCGGAGAGCCTGGTGCCGATGATGAGCGCCCTGATCCAGAATGCCGGCAGCCACGGGGTCAAGGAGATCATCCTCGGCATGGCGCATCGCGGGCGGCTGAACGTGCTGGCCAACGTCATGGGCAAGTCGCTGTCCGATATCTTCTCCGAGTTCGAGGGCGACCGTATCGAGGACGCCAACGGCTCCGGCGACGTCAAGTACCACATGGGTTTCTCCTCGGACATCCGCACCCCGGGCGGCGTCGTGCACCTGTCGCTGGGCTTCAACCCCTCGCACCTGGAGATCATCACGCCGGTGGTGCTGGGCTCCGTGCGTGCGCGCCAGTGCCGCCGCAACGACAGCGACCGGCGCGAGGTCATGAGCGTGCTGATCCACGGCGATGCGGCCTTCGCCGGCCAGGGCGTGGTCGCCGAATCGCTGAACCTGTCCAAGCTGCAGGGCTTCCGCACCGGCGGCACCGTGCACATCGTCGTCAACAACCAGATCGGCTTCACCGTCAACCCGTTCGACGCGCGCTCCTCCACCTACTGCACCGACATCGCCAAGATGGTGCAGGCGCCGATCCTGCACGTGAACGGCGACGATCCGGAGGCCGCGTGCCTCGCCATCGAGCTGGCCGTGGAATACCGGCGCCGCTTCCGCTCGGACATCGTCGTCGACCTGGTCTGCTACCGCCGCCACGGTCACAACGAGGCCGATTCGCCGGAGGTGACGCAGCCGGTGATGTACCGGCGCATCAACGAACACCCGACGGTGCGCCAGAGCTACCAGCAGCGGCTGGTCGGCGAGGGCATCGTCAGCGACGAACAGGTCGAGGAGCTGGTGCGGCAGTATCGCGAACGCCTGGAGGAGGGGCGGCGCGACCGCCATTCGCCCAGCGCCCCGAACAGCCTGCAGGGCCGCTGGGAGGGCTTCCTGTCCGATGCGGACGAGCCGGATACCGCGGTGGCCATGGACGGGCTGCGCGGCCTGGTGCGCCGGGCGCACCAGGTGCCGGAGGGCTTCCAGCTCCATCCCAGGGTGGCGAAGATCTTCGATGCCCGCATCGAGATGATCGAGGGCAAGCAGGGCGTGGACTGGGGCTGCGCGGAGATCATGGCCTACGCCTCGCTGGTGAGCGATGGGCACTGGGTGCGCCTGAGCGGCCAGGACAGCGGCCGCGGCACCTTCTTCCACCGCCATGCCGCGGTCTACGACCAGGCCTCCGGCAAGAAGTTCATCCCGTTGACCCAGCTGGAGACGGGGGGGTTGTCCCATTTCATCGTCGTCGATTCGATGCTCTCCGAGCTCGCCGTGATGGCCTTCGAATACGGCTATACGATCGCGGAGCCGCGGGCGCTGGTGGTTTGGGAGGCGCAGTACGGCGATTTCGCCAACAACGCCCAGGTGGTGATCGACCAGTTCATCTCCTCCGGCACCTCCAAGTGGAACCGCATGAGCGGGCTGGTGCTGTGGCTGCCGCACGGCTACGAGGGGCAGGGCGCCGAGCATTCCTCGGCGAGGCTGGAGCGCTACCTGCAGCTGTGTGCGGAGAAGAACATGATGGTGGCCTATCCGACGACGCCGGCCCAGCTGTTCCACCTGCTGCGCCGCCAGCTCTTGATCCGCAGCCGCCGGCCGCTGGTCATCATGGGGCCGAAGAGCATGCTGCGCCAGAAGCTGTCCTTCTCGCCGGTCGAGGCCATGGCCGAGGGCCGGTTCGAGCCGGTGCTGGACGAGGCCGATGCCGCCATCCAGCCCTCGCGGGTCAAGCGGCTGCTGCTGTGCTCCGGCAAGGTCTATTACGACCTGCTGGCGGCCCGCCAGGAAGCGAAGATCGGCGATGTGGCCATCGTGCGCCTGGAACGCCTGTACCCGTTCCCCAATGATGAGATGAAGATGGTGCTGGCGCGCTTCGCCGCCACCACGCAGATCGTCTGGGTTCAGGAGGAGCCGCGGAACCAGGGCGCCTGGTTCCAGATCAGACATAGGATCGAGCGCTGCCTGCATGCCGGACAGAGGCTTTCCGATATGTCGCGGCCGGCATCGGCGGCGGCGGCGGTCGGCTCGCACCAGCGGCATGACGAGGAGCAGCAGAGCCTGGTGGCGATGGCTTTGAAGGGATAGGCCGGGGAGGGGATATGGCGGATGTGGAGATCAAGGTTCCGGCCCTGGGGGAATCCGAGACCGAGGCGACCCTGGTGTCGTGGCTGAAGCAGAAGGGCGATGCCATCGACGTGGACGAGGTCATCGCCGAGGTCGAGAGCGACAAGATCACCATGGAGATCACGGCCTTCGAGGCCGGCGTGCTCAGGGAGGTGCGGCGCCAGGCCGGGGAGACCGTGACGCCGGGCGAGGTCATCGGCGTCATCGATACCGCGGCGGCCGGCCCCAGGAAGGCCGCGAAACCGGCCAAGAAGGCGCCGGTGGCCGCCGTCGAGGCTGCGCCGCAACCGGCGCCCGAGGAAAAGCCGGCCCCTGCACCCGAAAGGCCTGCGGATGTATCCGCGCCGGCGGCGAAG
>DATLWN010000304.1:0-6611 GCA_035576305.1 Mariprofundaceae bacterium | reverse complement strand
CCGCGCCGATTTCTGCATCTGAGTTGAATTCCGCCGCCGAACTGCTGTACACGAAGGCCGGCCAATGGCTGGCGGAGCGCCGTGACGTCCGCATCCTGATCCTCAACGCCCTGCCGGCCACGGGCCTGCATGCGCTGGCCGAAGCGCAGGCGCTGAGCGTGCAGCAGGCGTTCCGCCCCGACTGGCTGCAGCTGCAGCGCCTGGGCCTCACCCCGGCCGCCACCATCGGGGAGATCGCCGCCGGGGAAGCGGGCTTCGAGCTGGCGCTGGTGCTGCCGGGAAAACAGCGTGAGGAGAACCTCGGCCTGCTCGCCACGGGCATGCTGTCCCTGCGCCCCGAAGGCATGCTGATGGCCGCCTGCGCCAACGACATGGGGGGCAGAAGCTACGAGAAGCGCCTGGCCGAGCTGGCCGGCGCCACCGACAGCGCATCCAAATCGCACTGCCGGCTGTTCCGGGCCCAGCGGACGGAGGCGTTCGACGCCGGGCTGGCCGAGGCCTGGATCCGGGAGGCGGCACCGCGCCCGGTGCCCGCGCACGGGCTGATCGCCCGTCCCGGCAATTTCAGCTGGGAGAGGCCGGACGCCGGCTCGGAGCTGCTGCGCCGCTACCTGGAGAACCGCCCGCCGGCCGGCTCGGGCATGGACCTGTGCTGCGGCTACGGCTACCTGGCCCAGCGCCTGCTGGCGGCCTGCCCCGGCATCAGCGAGCTGTACCTGGTCGATGCGGACCGGCACGCCCTGGACTGCGCCATCGCCAACACCGAGGCGGCCCACGTGGCCGTGCACGCCCGCTGGCTGGACGCCACCGGCGAATCGCTGCCGGCCGGCCTGGACTGGATCGTGCTCAACCCCCCCTTCCACCGCGGCAAGGCCCAGGATATCGCGCTCGGCCAGACCATCGCCCGCCGGGCCTGCCAGAGCCTCAAGCCCGGCGGGCGCCTGATCCTGGTGGCCAACCGGCAGCTGCCCTACGAGCAGGCCTGCCGGGAGCTATTGACGACCTGCGACGTCGCCGAACAGAGCGAGGGCTTCAAGATCCTGGAGGGCATCCGGTGAATGCCGGGGGCGAGCGCCTGGACCGGCTGATGTCCCGGCTGGGCTATTGCTCCCGCCAGGAGATCCGGCCGTGGCTGCGCCAGGGGCGCATCACCGTCGAGGGCCTGGAGCGTCCGGAACCGGCATCCCGCGTGCAGCCGGCCACCGTGCGCCTGGACGGCGAGGCGCTGGACCATCCGCACGGCCTGACACTGATCTACCACAAGCCGGTGGGGCTCGTCTGTTCGCACAGGGAGAACGGGCGCCTGATCTACGAGGCGTTCCCGGAGCGCTGGCTGGCGCGCAAGCCGCAGCTGTCGGCCGTCGGCCGCCTGGACAAGGACACCAGCGGCCTGCTGGTGCTGACCGACGACGGCGGGCTGAACCACCATCTGACCAGCCCCCGGCACGACATCGCCAAGACCTACCGGGCCGTGCTCGCCCGCCCCCTGCAGGGCCACGAGGCGGCACTGTTCGCTGCCGGCACATTGATGCTGGATGGGGAAACGGCGCCGTGCCTGCCCGCCGGGCTCACGGTGCTGGGAGAGCGCGAGGCGGAGCTGACGCTGCACGAGGGGCGCTACCATCAGGTGCGGCGCATGTTCGCCGCCGCGGGCAACCACGTCGAGGCGCTGTGCCGCACCCGCATCGGCAGCCTGGCGCTGGCGGATACCGGCCTGGGTGAAGGGGAATACCGCAGCATCGAGCCGGCATCGCTGCTGGCCTGGATCGAACGCGGCGAACGCCCCTGACAGGTGTTCGCGGGCCAGGGATCAGAACAGGGGCTTAGTCGTTGCCGCGGTCGCGCCGGTCGGCATCGCCGCCCTTGTCCCGATGGCCGTCATGGCGGTCATAGTCCTGGTGCTGGCCGCGGTCGTCCTGCCGTTCTCCCTGATGGCCGGGCGCCTGCTTCCGTTCCTGATCACGCGGCGACTCCCCCTGCCGGGGGGCGGGGGCCTGCCTGTGCTCCCGCTCGTCCGGGTGCTGCTGGTAGTACGGCCTGTGTTCCCTGTCGCGATCACGCGGGCCGTATCGCCCGGCGACGCAGCCGGTGAGCATGACCACGCCGGCCATGATGATCAGTATCCTCTTCATACCACCCTCCGGCGCCGCCGGGCGCCCGGGACCTAGCTGGCGAACAGGCGGCGGAAACGGGCCATCAACCGGGACTCCAGTCCCATGTCCTTCGGCGATACCTCGTACAGGGTGCTGATGCCCACGCCCTTCAGCACCATGTTGCGCGGCGGGCCGATCGTGATGTCGTCGGAGTAGTCGCGGATCTTGGTGTGGATCAGGCCGTAGACGATCTCGTCGATCAGCACCTGGTTCGGCAGGGCCTGGCTCTCGATGCGCGCGCCCTTGTCCATGGCATGCCCGATGAAATCCTGGGACTTGCCCGGGATCTCCTTGACGTAGCCGCAGGTGATGCCGATGCGGTATTCCAGCGGCCGGCCCACCAGCTTCTTCAGCTTCTTCTTGCCGCCGCAGATGCTGCGCTTGATCAGCAGCGCCGCCAGCACGGCGTCGATCGCATGCTCGAACACCGACATGACGCCGTCGCCGAGGCGCTTGACCACGGTGCCGCCGTGGTGCTCGATCGCCTGCTCGCAGATATCGCAGAACAGGCGGTTGCGCATGTAGCCCTTGGTATGCCCCATCTCGCGCTTGTAATCGGTCGATCCGGCCAGGTCCGTGAACATGATGCACTTGTAGTGGTCGCGGGTGGTGGCGATCATCTCGGCCACCTCCGCGATGATGACATCCAGGTCCAGCAGCATCCTGTCCATGCGGCTGGCCGGGCCGTTGGCGGCAAGCTGCGGCAGGGAGTTCACGTCGCCGGAGGCGATCAGCTCCACCGTCGCATCCGTGGCCAGCGCCTGGTCCACGACGTCCTTGGCCGTGGCGCGGTGGCGCCCCGGCTTCACGATGGAGACGATCTCACCGTTTCCGGTGTCCGACATGCTTTCCCCCAGACCCATCACGGGCATCAGTATATGGACCAACGGCCCGGGGGCAGTGACCCAGCCCACAGGGACCGTTTCATTCCATTTTTTCCATCATAGGGCCATTCGCGGCAAAAAAAAAGCGCCCGGAACGGGCGCTCGTCGTGCATCGCGGGAAATGGTCGGGGTGAGTAGATTCGAACTACCGGCCTCTACGTCCCGAACGTAGCGCTCTAACCAGGCTGAGCTACACCCCGTTTTCTCCTCGAAGGCGGCGCATCTTAAGGTCTGCCACGCCCCTCTGCAAGAAACCTGTCCGGAGCGCGTCAGAACGGACGCTGGGCCGAGAAATCGGCCAGATCCGCCATCAGGCGGCGCAGCCCCGCATCCGCGTCGGCGGGCAACAACGCCTTGGCCCGCTCGGCATAGGCCCTGGCCCTCTCCATGCAGAAGATCTCGCCCTGCTGGGCGCGCACCCGCTCCCGCACCCATTCGCGGTCGCCCTCGGCATAGCCGCCGTGATCGGCGATCGCATGCACCCGGGCGACCAGCTCGCCATCGGCGGCCATGGCATGGATCAGCGGCATCGTGATCTTGCCCTCCTCCAGGTCGTGGCCGACGGGTTTGCCCACGGTCTCGGCGTCCGCCAGGTAGTCGAGCGCATCGTCCATCAGCTGGAAGGCCACGCCGAGGCACATGCCGTATTCGGCCATGTCGCGCACCACCGCCTCATCCTGGCCGCTGACCCGCGCGCCGATCTCGGCGGCAGCCGAGAACAGCACGGCCGTCTTGCGCTCGATGACCTCCAGGCATTCGGCCTCGGTCATCTCCAGGTGGAAGGTGCGCGCCAGCTGCAGCACCTCGCCCTCAGCCAGGGCGTTGGTGACATCCGCCATCAGGCGCAGCATCTCCATGTCGCCGTCGGCGACCATCATCTGGAAGGCGCGGGAGAACAGGAAATCGCCGACCAGCACGCTCGCCTGGTTGCCCCAGACGCCGTTGGCGGACGGCGTGCCGCGCCGCTGGTCGGAGGCATCGACGACGTCGTCGTGCAGCAGCGAGGCGGTGTGGATGAACTCGACGACCACGGCCAGCGGGATATGGCGCCCGCCGCCGTAGCCGAACAGCTTGGCCGTCAGCAGGCACAGCAGCGGGCGCAGGCGCTTACCGCCGCTGGCCACGATGTAGGTGCCCACGGCCGGGATCATGGCCACGTCGGAGCGCAGGTTGTCACGGATGCAGTCGTCCACGGCCTGCATGTCGGCGCGGCACAGTTCGGTGGCGGTCTGCAAGGGGTGGTTCACATTCACGGCCCGTGCATCGTAAGCCCGTGGGATATGGGGTCAAGAACCGCCTGCTGACGCCGCGAGCCCTTTGCCGCTTCGGAAGCGCCGGTCACTCGGCGTTTCCGAAGCGGGCCATGGACGGACCGCCAAAATCATGCGTATATACGCATGATTTTGTGAGCAAGAGAAAAATCGCGTTTTTTTCTCTTGCGTACTGATGATTGCCAGGATGGCAATAAATCAGCATCTCTCTAGGATGCGGCCATGGAAATCGTGCTCGCCTCGAAATCGCCCCGCCGCCGCCAGCTGTTGCAGGCGGCCGGGCTCGCCGTCGAGATCATGCCCTCGCATGTCGACGAGACGGTGCTGGCCGGCGAATCGGTCGAGGACACCGTGCTACGCCTGGCACGGATCAAGGCCGCGGCCTGCCCGGAAGCACTCAGGCCGGTCATCGCCGCCGACACCCTGGTCTGCCTGGACGGACGTCCGATCGGCCAGCCGCGGGATCTCGACGAGGCGAAAGCCATGATCCGGGCTCTCGCCGGGGTCCGGCACAGCGTCTTCACCGGCGTCTGCGTGCGGCGCGGCGAGCGGCAGGCCACGGACCTGGTGCGCACCGACGTGCGCTTCCGCGACATCAGCGAGGCGGAGATCGACAGCTATCTCGCCCACAACGAGGTGCTGGACAAGGCCGGTGCCTATGCGGTGCAGGCCGGGGCCTCGTCCTTCATCACGGCCATCGACGGCCCGCTGGACAACGTCATCGGCCTGCCGGTGCGGGCCACGCTCGGCCTGCTGCAGCGGGTGAGCACGCCGGCGGAGGCGACAGCATGAGCACGGAGCTGTTGGTCAACGTCACGCCGTTCGAGACCCGCATCGCCCGCATCGAGAACGGCCTGGCCGAGGAGATCTATATCGAGCGCGAGCGGGAGCGCGGCCTGAAGGGCAACATCTACAAGGGCCGGGTGCAGCGGGTGCTGCCGGGCATCCAGGCGGCCTTCGTCGACATCGGCCTGCCCAAGGCCGGCTTCCTGTATGCCGGCGACATCACGACGCCGAGCATGAACGATCCCTCGCTGGCCGGCGCCGAGCAGGAGGACGAGGCCGAGCTCCACCACGACAAGGAAAACGATTCGCGCGTGATCCCGCCGATCACCAGCCTGATCAAGGAGGGACAGGAGATCGTCGTGCAGGTCTCCCGCGAGCCCATCGCCTCCAAGGGCCCGCGCATCACCCGCCATGTCAGCCTGGCCGGGCGCTACCTCGTGTACCTGCCGAACGTCAACCACGTCGGCATCGCCCGGCGCCTGGAGGACGCCCGTGAACGCGAACGCCTGCTCGGCATCGGCCAGCGCCTGAAGCCGGCCCAGGGCGGCCTGATCATCCGCACCGTCGCCGAGGGGCACAGCGAGGATGACCTGCAGCGCGATCTGGAATTCCTGATGCGCCTGTGGCGCGACATCGAGCAGCGGACCCGGCACGCGGCGCCGGCCTCGCTGATCCACATGGAGCTGAACCTGTACCTGCGGGTGATGCGCGACTTCGTCGACGACGAGGTCGAGAAGATCCATGTCGATTCGCGCGAGGCCTACGAGAAGATGAAGAAGTTCGCGCGGCGCTTCATGCCGGACGTGGCCAAGAAGCTCTTCTACTACCCCGGCCAGCGCCCGATCTTCGACGTCTACGGCGTCGAGGAGGAGATCAACAACGCCCTGAAGAAGCACGTGCCGCTGAAATCCGGCGGGCATATCGTCATCGACCAGACCGAGGCGCTGGTGGCCATCGACGTCAATTCCGGCTCCTTCGTCGGTTCCCGCAACATGGAGGAGACCGGCTTCAAGACCAACCTGGAGGCCGTCAACGAGATCGTGCACCAGCTGCGCCTGCGCAATCTCGGCGGCATCATCGTCGTCGATTTCATCGACATGCAGGACGAGGAGAACAAGACGCGCCTGATGGAGGTGCTGTCCGAGGCGCTGAAGCGCGACAAGGCCAAGACCGACATCGTGCATTTCTCCGACCTGGGCCTGGTCGAGATGACGCGCAAGCGCACGCGCGACTCGATCGGGCGCACGCTGATGCAGGAGTGCAAGTGCTGCGGCGGCTCCGGCCAGACCAAGAGCCTGACGACCATCTGCTACGAGCTGTTCCGCGACATCGTGGCCGAGGCGCGCGCCTATCCCTGCGACAAGCTGCTGGTCATCGCCCATCCGGACATCATCGATCTGCTGGTCGGCGAGGAGCACGAGGGCGTGGAGCGCATGGAGGAGTTCCTCGGGCGCGAGATCACGCTGCAGAGCGACGCCGCGTTCTCGCCGGACCGCTACGAGGTGGTGCTGCTGTAG
>DATLWN010000303.1:0-6783 GCA_035576305.1 Mariprofundaceae bacterium | reverse complement strand
GGATCGTCGTGCTGCTGGTGCAGTCGCTGCCGTATCTGGCGGCCGTGCTGCTGGCCCTGGTCAGCGCCGTGCCGGGCCTGCCCGCATCCCTGGTCCGCCGTCCCTCCGTGCCGGAGGCCAGCCAGGGCTAAAGCTGCTTCTCGACCTCGAGGATCTGTATCGTCGTGGACAGCACGCTGTCCGGGTTCAGCGACAGCGATTCGATGCCTTCCCTGACCAGGAAGGCGGCGATGTCCGGGAAGTCGGACGGCGCCTGGCCGCAGATGCCGATGTACTTGTTCCGGCGGCGGCAGGCGGCGATGGCCATGGACAGCATCGTCTCGACCGCCTCGTTGTGCTCGTCGAACACGTGGGCGACCAGCCCCGAGTCGCGGTCCACGCCCAGGGTCAACTGCGTCAGGTCGTTGGAGCCGATGGAGAAGCCGTCGAAGCGGTCGAGGAAGGCGTCGGCAGCGATGACGTTGGCCGGGATCTCGCACATCACGTAGACCTCCAGGCCGTTCTCGCCGCGCGCCAGGCCGTGCTTCTTCATCTCGGCCAGCACCTTGTCGCCCTCGTCGACCGTGCGCGTGAACGGGATCATCAGCGCCACGTTGGTCAGGCCCTTGTCCTCGCGCACCCGCTTCATGGCCCGGCATTCCAGCGCGAAGGCATCGCGGAAGCCCTCGGAGTAGTAGCGGGAGGCGCCGCGGTAGCCGATCATCGGGTTCTCCTCGACCGGCTCGAAGTCCTTGCCGCCCAGCAGGTTGGCGTACTCGTTCGACTTGAAGTCGGACAGGCGCACGATGACCTTCTTGGGATAGAAGGCGGCGCCGATCATGGCCACACCGTCGGCCAGGCGCTCGACGTAGAACTCGACCGGATCGGTATAGGCGGCGGTGCGCTGGGCAATCTCGGCCTGCAGCTTCGTGTCCAGGGTGCCGAAGTTCAGCAGCGCCTTGGGATGGATGCCGATGGCGTTGTTGATGATGAATTCCAGGCGCGCCAGGCCGACGCCGTCGTTCGGGATGCCGCTGAAGGCGAAGGCCTGCTCGGGGCTGGCCACGTTCATCATGATCTTGGTCTTGGGCCGGGCCAGGGTGTCCAGCGGGATCTTCTCGACCTCGAAGTCGAGCCTGCCCTCGTAGACGTTGCCGGTCTCCCCCTCGGCGCAGGAGACGGTGACCTCCGTGCCGTTGGGGATGGCGGTGGTGGCGTCGCCGGTGCCGACGACGGCCGGCAGGCCCAGCTCGCGCGACACGATGGCGGCATGGCAGGTGCGCCCGCCGCGGTTGGTGACGATGGCGGCGGCGATCTTCATGATCGGCTCCCAGTCCGGATCGGTCATGTCGGTGATCAGCACCTCGCCGGGCTTGAGCTGGTTGATGTCGGACACGTTCTTGATGATGCGCGCCGGCCCCGTGGCGATCTTCTTGCCCACGCTCTTGCCCTGCACCAGCACCGGCCCCTGCCCCTTCAGGTGGTAGCGCTCCAGCACCTGCGTCTGCCTGTGCGCGTACACCGTTTCCGGCCTGGCCTGCACGATGTACAGCTCGCCCGACTCGCCGTCCTTGGCCCACTCGATGTCCATCGGCTGCACGCTGCCCGCGCGCGCCGAGTAGTGCTCCTCGATGGCCACGGCGTAGCGCGCCAGCGTCAGCAGCTCCTCATCATTCAGGCAGAAGCGGCGGCGGTCCTCCTCGGGCACGTCGACGTTCTTGGTCGGATGCCTCAGCGAGGAGGAGAAGATCATCTTGATGGCCTTCTCGCCGAGGTTGCGGCTGAGTACGGGCGCCTTGGCCGTTTCCAGCGTCGGCTTGAACACGTAGTACTCGTCCGGGCTGACCGCGCCCTGCACCACGTTCTCGCCCAGCCCGTAGGAGGCGGTGATCAGCACGGCGTCGGGGAAGCCCGTCTCGGTGTCGATCGAGAACATCACGCCCGAGCAGGCGAGGTCGCTGCGCACCATCTTCTGCACGCAGGCCGACAGCGCCACCTGCGTATGGGCGAAGCCCTTGTCGACGCGGTAGGAGATGGCGCGGTTGGTGAACAGCGAGGCGTAGACGAGCTTGATGGTGTCGGACACGTGGCCGGGGCCGCTGATGTTCAGGTAGGTCTCCTGCTGGCCGGCGAAGGAGGCGTCCGGCAGGTCCTCGGCCGTGGCCGAGCTGCGCACCGCCACCGACAGCGCCCCGCCCCCTTCCCGCTTGTGCAGCATGGCGTAGGCCTCGGCGATTTCCTGCTCGAGATCGGGTGGCATGTCGGCATGGGCGATGCGGCTGCGGATGGTGGCGCCGGCCGCAGCCAACGCCTCGACGTCGCGCGTGTCGAGGCCGTCGAGGATGGCGGCGATCTCCTCACGCAGGCCGTTGTGCTCGAGGTAATGCCAGTAGGCGTCGGCGGTGGTGGCATAGCCGCCGGGCACCTTGATGCCGCGGCCGGACAGCCCCTGCACCATCTCGCCCAGCGAGGCGTTCTTGCCGCCGACCAGCGGTACATCGTCCATGCCGAGCTCGTCCAGAAAGCGGATGTAGCGGAATGTGGTCATCGGAAGCCTCCTCCTGCCATGCCCGGTGTCGGAAAGTGTAGAGCATGGGCGGGATTTTGCAGGGGCGATGGTGGGGCGGTGGCGGGGGCTAACAGTCGCCTGCATTTTCTGCGATACTGCGCCGCCCGGCTGCCTGCGCATGGGTGCCGGAAATACGGTGGAAGGAATTCAACGAGATGTCAGCCCGTTACCAGACCGACGATTTGCGCATCCGCGGCATCCAGGAGGTGGCGCCGCCGCTGCGCGTGCACGAGGAGTTCCCGATCAGCGACCGGGCCGCCGCCACCACCTGGCAGGCGCGCCGCGACATCCACGACATCCTGTACGGCAAGGACGACCGCCTGCTGGTGGTCATCGGCCCCTGCTCCATCCACGATCCGGATGCCGCCATCGAGTACGCGCTGAGGCTGAAGGCCATGCGCGAGGAGCTGAAGGACGACCTGTTGATCGTGATGCGCGTCTATTTCGAGAAGCCGCGCACCACCGTCGGCTGGAAGGGCCTGATCAACGACCCGAACCTCGACGGCACATTCGAGATCAACAAGGGCATCCGCCTGGCGCGCAAGCTTCTGGTCGACATCAACGAATTGGAGATGCCGGCCGGCACCGAGTTCCTCGACCTGATCACGCCGCAATACGTGGCCGATCTCGTCAGCTGGGGCGCCATCGGCGCGCGCACCACCGAGTCGCAGGGCCACCGCGAGTTGGCCTCCGGTCTGTCCTGCCCGGTCGGCTTCAAGAACGGCACCGACGGCGGCTACGGCATCGCCATCGACGCCATCCGTGCCGCCGCGCACCCGCACCATTTCCTGTCGCTGACCAAGCACGGGCATTCGGCGATCTTCTCGACCTCCGGCAACGAGGATTGCCACATCATCCTGCGTGGCGGCAAGGAGCCGAACTTTGAAGCGGCGCAGGTGGCCGAGGCGCTGGCCGCGTTGGACGCCGCCGGCATCACGACCGGCGTGATGGTCGACTGCAGCCATGCCAACAGCCGCAAGCAGTACCAGCGCCAGCTCGAGGTCGGGCGCGACATCGCCGGCCAGTTGGCCGGCGGCAACCGGCGCATCATCGGCACCATGGTCGAGAGCCACCTGTTCGAGGGCCGGCAGGACGTGAAGCCCGGCGTGCCCCTGAAGCACGGCGTCAGCATCACCGATGCCTGCATCGGCTGGGAGGACTCGGCCGACCTGCTGCGCGTGTTCGCCGAGGGCGTGCGCCAGCGCCGGGCGGCATGAGCCGCAAGGTCATCCCGATCCAGGCCGACGGCGCCGCAGCACCGCTGGCGCCGAAGCCGGCCTGGCTGAAGGTGCGCGCCCCGCTGTCTCCGGAGTACCGGCGGCTGGTGAAGCTGATGCGCGAGCAGAAGCTGAACACCGTCTGCGAGGAGGCGAGCTGCCCGAACATCGGCGAGTGCTGGAAGCACGGCTCGGCCACCTTCATGATCCTAGGCCGCATCTGCACCCGTACATGCGCCTTCTGTGACGTCGAGACCGGCCGCCCCGACCCGGTCGATCGCGATGAGCCGCGGCACCTGGCCGAGGCGGTCGAGGCCATGGGCCTGAGGCATGTGGTGATCACCTCGGTGGACCGCGACGATCTGCCCGATGGCGGCGCCGGGCACTATGCGAGCACGATCGCCACGCTGAAGGCACGCTGCCCCGAGGTGACGATCGAGGTGCTGACGCCGGACTTCCAGCGCAAGCCCGATGCCTGCCTGGAGACGGTGATCGCCGCCCGCCCCGACATCTTCAACCACAACCTGGAGACGGTGCCGCGCCTGTACCGCTCGGTGCGCCCGGCAGCGCGCTACTTCACCTCGCTGCGCCTTTTGCAGCGGGCCAAGGAGCTCGATGCCTCGGTGGTCACCAAGTCCGGCATCATGGTCGGCCTGGGCGAGGAGCGCGACGAGGTGCTGCAGGTGCTCGACGACATGCGCGAGGCCGATGTCGACATCCTGACCGTCGGCCAGTACCTGCGCCCTTCCGCACATCACCACCCGGTGGTGCGCTACTGGACGCCCGACGAGTTCGAGGACCTGAAGTACCTGGCCGAGAAGAAGGGCTTCGGCATGGTGGCCTGCGGCCCGCTGGTGCGCTCCTCGTTCCACGCCGAGGACGTGTTCAAGGCGCTCACGCTGCGGGGTTGATTACAGCCTGTCAGTGAACCCGGAGAGAAGGATTTAACACCTTCACCGGCCGCTCCACTTGTTGTTTCCGGCCACCAGCATTTCCGACCTGCGGGTGCCCTCTGATGGAAGGATTGAGTGGTTCCACCCGCCGGTCCACTCGCCGGTGTTGTGCTTGCCATTGTTCCAGCCCCTGTTGCTCTTCCTGTGCCTGGGCAATGGCATTTTCTGCCTGCTGGTAGGCCTGATGAGCAAGCTGCAGGGCCTTGTCACAGTAGCCGTCAGCCAGGGCTTTTTCTGCATTTGCGATAATTTTGGCGGTATCGCGCCATTCGTTATTTGCAGCCTTGGCCTTCTCATTCTCGGTCTTGGCCGCGGCGATGGCGTCTTTTGCCTGTTGTACCGTACAGGCAGCCGCTTCTTGACTGATGCAGCAACAGGCGATCGCAAGACCCAGAACGAGTGCCGTCAGGCGGGTTGCATTCAATATCGTCATGATTGCTGTTTGTAACCATCACTTGTCAGGCGGTCAAGGACATCGCCAACCATTACAACGCGCGTATCATCTGACGCTATTCACGTTTAATTGTCGACAAGCACCTGCCGGCGCGCCGGTCAACCCCTGCCATTTGTACCGCATGTCACGTTCGATATGGCTGAACCCGATTAGCCTTGCCCATGGGTCCAACCCCAGGGGGGTGCGTCATGCGCAAGGTCTTTCTCCGATCCTCAATGCTCGTTGCCTGCATCGGCATGCTTTCCGCGTGCATGCCCATCCATAGCAATGGGAATTCCCCGACGGCAAAGCGCGATGCCATCCTCAACATGCGCAGCCAAACGCTGGGGCAGTTGTACAAGGATTACCCGGGCGCCCGCACCGATATCCGCCAGTCGGCCGGTTATGCCGTCTTCAGCGATGTCGGCGTCAACATCATCCTGCTGTCCGCCGCCGGCGGCGAGGGCGTGGCGCACGACAATCATTCGGGCCGGGACATCTACATGAAGATGATCTCAGGCGGCCTGGGGCCTGGGCTGGGCATCAAGGATTTCCGCGGCGTGTTCGTGTTCCACACCCAAGAGGCGTTCGATCAGTTCGTCGAAAGTGGGTGGGAGGCCACCGCCCAGGCCGATGCCGCCGCCAAATCGGGCAAGAAGGGCAAGGCCGTGGCAGGCGCGATCACGGTTGCCCCCGACGTGGATCTGTACCAGATCACCGAGAACGGACTGGCGCTCCAGGCCACGATCCAGGGTACCAAGTACTACAGGGATGACGATCTGAACGGCAAATAGCTGCCGCCGCGCAACCCCGCCTTTGCTTGACCGGGACAAATAAGGTTTTTAAGTTTTTATGCGTGTTCCGAAGCCAAGGATTGAGAGTGTGGAAATGCGGGTAGCGATGTGAGGAAACAGGGTTCAGGCCGGAATGGATGTCTCAACCGGTGGTCTATAACCGGGGGCGTCGCATTCGGCTTGGTGCTCGCGTCAGGCGCGCTTTTTGCGGCGCGGGCAGATACGCAAACCCATTTCACGATCCACACCCCGACAATAAGCGCAGCGGGCAGCTTCAAGACTGTGCCGCCCGCCCCCCCTGCACCTCAGACCCATTTCGTCGTGCACACGCCGAAAATAAGTGCGGTTGGCAGCTTCGGCAGCTCCAAGCCCGCATCCCAGGCACCTCGCGGTTTTACCGTGCACGCGCCAAACAGAAGCGCCATAGGAGGCTCCAAATGAAAAGACTCTCTATCTTTGCGTTGGCCGTCTGTCTCTTCCCGGCGGCGGCTTCTGCAACGGATTACAGCTACAGGTTTTATGTTCCCCTTGACCTCACGGCGGTTGGCCCTCCTGGCTCAGAAGCTGTTCTCAATTGCGGAGCGAGTAAGAATGCTCAGGGAATGAATATAGATATCGCTCATGGTCACCAAGACGTGATATTGGGGGGAATATCAACGCGGCTTGATAGTACGGGTTCCCTGAAGGGAACGCTCTATGTCGACATTCACTATCCTGAACCCCTACTCTATTATCGTTGCGCGTTTGAGCCGAGATACGATCCCAAAGACCCTTATCACGACTTGCCTCCGTCGCTTCAGTTTCCGCCCAGCATGCTCAGGGGCGTGAGCGGAACGCT
>DATLWN010000302.1:0-1541 GCA_035576305.1 Mariprofundaceae bacterium | reverse complement strand
GGGGGATCGAAAACCTGCCCCGGCACGACGGTGAGGCACAGCGACCGGACCAAGGCTTGCAAAATCGCGGGATCACCTAAAATAGATCGGACCCGATCATTCATGGAGGATGCATGGAATACCGGCAGCTAGGCGAGTCCGATCTCTCCGTCTCCGTCCTGAGCCTGGGCACGATGACCTTCGGCGAGCAGAACAGCGAGGCGGAGGCGCATGCCCAGCTCGATCTCGCCGTGTCCCGCGGGGTCAACCTGATCGACACCGCCGAGATGTACCCGGTGCCGCCGCGCGCCGAGACGGCGCACCGCACCGAGTCCTACATCGGCAGCTGGCTGAAGAACCAGCAGCGCGACCGGCTGGTCGTCGCCAGCAAGATCGCCGGCCCCTCGCGCGGCTTCGCCTGGATCCGGGGTGGCCCGCGCATCGACCGCGCGCATATCCGCGCCGCCATCGACGCCAGCCTGTCGAGGCTGAATACCGATTACCTGGACCTGTACCAGATCCACTGGCCGGACCGCTACGTGCCGATGTTCGGGGGCACGAGCTACGACGCGGCCGAGGAGCACGAGACGACACCGATCTCCGAGCAGCTGGCCGCACTCGCCGAGCTGGTGCAGGCGGGCAAGGTGCGCTTTGTGGGGCTGTCCAACGAGACCCCGTGGGGGGTGTCCGAGTTCGTGCGCCTGGCCGACGATCTGAGGCTGCCCAGGGTGGTGTCGGTGCAGAACGCCTACCACCTGATGAACCGCACCTTCGAGGCGGGTCTCGCCGAGGTCTGCCGGCACACCCGTGTGGGGCTCCTGGCCTACAGCCCGCTGGCCTTCGGCTGGCTGTCCGGCAAGTACCTGGCCGACCCCGCGGCCATCGGGCGCATCACGCTGTTCCCCGGCTTCGGCCAGCGCTATGCCAAGCCGAACGTGCATACGGCCACGATGGAATACGTGCGCATCGCCCGCGAGGCGGGGCTGAAGCCCGCGCAGATGGCGCTGGCCTTCGTGCGCTCGCGCTGGTTCACCACCAGCGTCATCCTCGGCGCCACCAGCCTCAGGCAGCTGAGCGAGAACCTGGACAGCGCCGAGGTCGAACTGAGCGAGGACGTGCTGGCGCAGATCGAGGCGGTGCACCAGCGCTACCCGAACCCCGCGCCATAGCCGCCATCCGTCCGATCGCCGCGCTGGCGGCGCTGCTGCTTCTGGCTGCGCCCAACCCGGCGATCGGCGCCGCGGCCGACCCGAAATGGGAGATCGGCCTTGCCGCCGGCGTCATCAGCTATCCGGACTACATGGGCAGCGACCAGCAGCGCGTGCTGGCGCTGGGCGTGCCGTACGTGATCTACCGGGGCCGCTACCTGCGCCTGGACCGCGGCGGCCTGCGCGGCATCCTGCTGGCCACGCCCAGGCTCAGCCTCGATCTCGGCCTGTCGCTGGGTCCGCCGGTCAGCTCCGGCAGCAACACCGCGCGCCAGGGCATGCCGGCGCTGAACCTGACCGTCGAGGCCGGCCCGCGGCTGAACTGGCTGATCGCCGACGATGCCGGCGGGCGCT
>DATLWN010000301.1:0-3610 GCA_035576305.1 Mariprofundaceae bacterium | reverse complement strand
GACGCCCATATCGACACGCAGAAGGTCAAGGCGACGCACGGCATCGGCGCCACTTTGCTGGGCGCCGCCTTCGCTTTCGGCTGGACGCCCTGCGTCGGCCCCATCCTCGGCGCCATCCTGGCGCTGGCCGGTGCCCAGAGCGAGCTGGGGCGCGGCATCGGCCTGCTCGCCGCCTACTCGGCGGGCCTGGCCATCCCCTTCCTGCTGGCCGCCTTCGCCACCGGCGCCTTCCTGCGCTGGGCCAAGCGCTTCCGCCGGCACCTGCATGCGGTGGAGGTCACCTCCGGCATCCTGCTGTTCGCCGTCGGCCTGCTGATCTTCCTCGGCAGCTTCAGCATCATCGCCGGCTGGATCATCCGCTACATGCCGTGGCTGGCGCACCTCGACGCCGCCGTTAACCCTTGAGTTGACGTGATACCGTCTTATTGACCCTGTGCATGCGGGGTGCTTCAATGCCCTGCATGCAGACCGATTCCAACCATGATGCGATCGCCCAGCGCATCGGCCAGCTGAACGAGGCCATGGCGGAGATCCGCCGGGTCATGGAGCGCCTGATGGCCGAGAACCAGCGCATGCGCGAGGTCATCCGCCTGGCCGAGAGCGAGCTGCGCAAGCGGCGCGACCAGGTGCAGAAGCTGGAGGGCGAGATCCACGGCCTGCAGAACGACCGCCTGGAGGCCAAGGCCCGCGTCGAGCACGCGATGGAGAAGCTCGATGAGCTGATGACCCAGGCCGACAGCAACAACACGCCATGAGCCATTCCGTCGAGGTCAGCCTGATGGGGCGCAGCTTCACCATCCGCACCGACGACGACCCGGAGCAGGTGCTGGCCGCGGCCGGCATCGTGCAGTCCAAGGTGGACGAGCTGCGCAGCCTCGGTGCCGCGGTGGCCTCCGACCGCCTGCTGGCCCTTGTGGCCCTGAACCTGGCGGGCGAGTTGCTGCAGAAGGAGCATGGCCAGGTCGAGCGGATCGACGACTTGCTCTCATCACTGGATCATGTATTATCACAAGCAGAGGGTTTAGCAAAAGCGCCCCTGCGCTGATCGCCTGGCACCACGTTGCCTGAGCCGATACATGTCGAATGGGAGCCCAACTACTCTGGCCGTGCGCGTCCCTTCGGGGATACCTGACGTCGGGGTGCGGCGCCCAC
This sequence comes from Mariprofundaceae bacterium, assembly GCA_035576305.1. GTDB lineage: Bacteria > Pseudomonadota > Zetaproteobacteria > Mariprofundales > Mariprofundaceae > DATLWN01. The sequence continues at coordinate 2,458 of DATLWN010000301.1, read as the reverse complement.
CTCTGTAAAGAGGGTTCGACAACAGTGTGCCGTCAACGGCAGCGCGGGGGCGCCCTCTTTTTTCGGGCCTGCGCGCATGCCCGGCTATAAAGGGATTCCCGTGTCCGACGCCGACAAGCCCGAACTCCGCGAGCTGCTGCTGGCCAGGCGCCGCGCCCTTTCCGCCGCCGAACGCCGGTCGTTCTCCGAATCCATCCAGTCCACCCTGCTGGACCTGCTGCAGGAACGCGGCATCCGGCACGTGCTGGTCTATCGCGCCATGGGCGACGAGGTCGCCACCGACATGATCCTGGCGAGCGGCGCGGCATGGCAGCTGTATGCGCCGCACACGCCCCATGCCGATCATATGGAATGGTTGCGCATCGGCCCGGAAACCGGCTGGCAGCGCGGGAGATTCGGCGTCATGGAACCGCAGCAGGGCGAGCTGTGGGACGCCGGCATGCGCCCGGCGGCGCTGATCTGCCCGATGACGGGCTTCGACCGCCGCGGCCACCGCCTCGGCATGGGCCTCGGATGCTTCGATCGCTGGCTGGGCGAGCACCACGCCGCCCTGGAGTGCATCATCGGCCTGGCCTATGCCTGCCAGGAATGGCCGGCATTGCCCGAAGAGGCGCATGATATCCCGATGCACATGATCCTGACCGAACGCGAGGCCATCACATGTCCGACGCCCTGAACATCCTCGTGCTCGGCGACGTCATCGGCAAGGCGGGACGCCGGGCCCTGGACGACCACCTGCCGCACCTGGTCGACGAGCACCGGGTGGATTTTGTCATCGCCAACGGCGAGAACCTGGCCGCCGGTTTCGGCATCACCGCCAAGACGGCGGGCGACATGTTCGACCTAGGCGTGCACGTGCTGACCAACGGCAACCATTGCTGGGACCAGCGCGAATTCCTGTCGTACATCGAGCAGGAGGATCGCTGCATCCGCCCGCTGAACTTCTCGGCGCATGCGCCCGGCCGCGGCATGACCATCCAGGAAACGGCCGCCGGCCACCGCATCGCGGTGCTGAACGTCATCGGCCAGGTGTTCATGGGGGCCTGGGACTGCCCGTTCGCCGCCGTCGACCGCGCCATGGACGAGATCCCGGACGACGTGTCCGCCATCATCGTGGACATGCATGCCGAGGCCACGAGCGAGAAGATGGCCATGGGCTGGCATCTCGACGGACGCGCCTCCTTCGTCTACGGCACGCACACCCATGTGCCGACCTGCGACGAGACCATCCGTCCGAAGGGCACGGCCTACCAGACCGATATCGGCATGACCGGCTGCTACCAGTCCATCATCGGCATGCGCGTGGACGGTGCGCTCAAGCGCATGGTCGAGCGCCTGCCGCAGCGCTTCGAGGCGGTGGAACGCGGCGGCAGCGTCTTCGCCACGCTGGTCACCGTGGATTCCGGCACGCGCCGGGCCACGGCCATCCGCCGCATCCACATCCCGCCCGCCGAATAAAAGATACGCCGCACCCTTGCGGCGTTAACCCCAAAACCAAACACCTGCCCTGCGGGTCCCCGATCCTGCATGTTCAAAAGCGGCCGCGGCTCCGCCGTTCTGCTCCGCTTTTGAACATTGGTCTCGGCAGCCTGCTAGCAGGGGATCAAGAAGGGGAGGGCTTTCAATCCCGCTTGCCGGGGCGCCGCATGGGCGGGGCTGGCGAACGGGATCACGCAATATGTTGCGCCCGTTCGCGGCCCGGCCAGGCGGGAGACGCGCCGGCCCCGCGGGCAGCCTTCTTTGGTTCTTTCTTGGCTGAGCAAGAAAGAACATAAACCGGTATTGCATTACAGGGATTGGTTGAGGCCGCGGACCACGGCCGATGCTGAACATTGGTCCCGGCAGTCTGCTGGCGGGGGATCGAAAGCATCCGGGTCGCTGACGCGGGCCCTTTTTTGCGCCCGGCCTATGCGGCCAGCGGCCGTACCTCGCGCTCCAGGCGCCCCGCCAGGGCGGCGCGCGCCTCCTCGATCTCGTAGTCGTCCTGCAGCCCCATCCAGAACTTGTCGGAGGTGCCGAAGTAGCGGGCCAGGCGCAGGGCCGTATCGGCGCTGATGCCGCGCTTGCCGCGCACGATCTCGCTGACCCGCATCTGGCCGATGCCGGTATCCTGTGCCAGCCGGTATTGCGTGATGCCCATCGGCCGCATGAACTCCTCCAGCAGCACCTCGCCGGGATGGATGTTCGCCAGACGCTCGCCCATGTTCGCCTCCTTCAGTGATAATCGACGATCGTCACGTCGACGGCGTCGCCGTTGTGCCAGACGAAGCAGATCCGCCGCTGGTCGTTGATGCGGATGCTGTGCTGGCCCGCGCGATCCCCTTTCAACGCCTCCAGGCGGTTGGCCGGCGGGATGCGCAGATCGTCCAGCACCGCGGCATTGTTCAGCATGCGCAGCTTGCGCCGGGCCACCTGCTGGATGTCCTGCGGCAGGCGGCGGGACACCTCGCCCGACCAC
>DATLWN010000300.1:0-4736 GCA_035576305.1 Mariprofundaceae bacterium | reverse complement strand
TCCGGGCGGCTGCACAACGAGATCCTGTTCAAGCGCGAGGACCTGCAACCTGTATTCTCCTTCAAGCTGCGCGGAGCCTACAACAAGATCGCGCACATGAGCGAGGCGGAATGCGCCCGCGGCGTCATCTGCGCCTCGGCCGGCAACCACGCGCAGGGCGTGGCCCTGAGCGCCAGGAAGCGCGGATGCCGCGCCGTCATCGTCATGCCGAGCACGACGCCGGACATCAAGGTGCAGTCGGTGAAAAGCCTGGGCGGCGAGGTGGTGCTGCACGGCGACAGCTACTCGGATGCCAGCGCCCATGCCACCCTGCTGCAGCGGGAGCAGGGGCTCAGCTACGTGCACCCGTACGACGATCCGCTGGTCATCGCCGGCCAGGGCACAATCGCCGAGGAGATGCTGCGCCAGACCCCGCGCGATCTCGATGCCGTGTTCGTACCGATCGGCGGCGGCGGCCTGATCGCCGGCATGGCCGTCTATCTGAAGCAGATGTCGCCGCGCACCAGGGTCATCGGCGTCGAGCCCGCCGATTCGACGGCCATGTACGACTCGCTCAGGGCGGGCGAACGGATCGTGCTCGACCAGGTCGGCATCTTCGCCGACGGCGTGGCGGTCAAGCAGGTCGGCGAGATCACCTTCGACCTGGTCCGGCGCTATGTGGACGAGATCATCCTCGTCGACACCGACGAGATCTGCGCCGCCATCAAGGATATCTACGAGGAGACGCGCTCGATCGTCGAGCCGGCCGGAGCCCTGGGCCTGGCGGGCATGAAGAGCTACATCGCCCGAAACGGCATCCGCGGCCAGACACTGGCCTGCGTCAACAGCGGCGCCAACATGAATTTCGACCGCCTCAGGCATGTGGCCGAGCGCACCGAGATCGGCGAACAGCGCGAGGCGGTGTTCGCGGTGACCATCCCGGAGCGCCCCGGCGCCTTCTTCGATTTCTGCAAGCTGATCGGCCGGCGCGGCATCACCGAGTTCAACTACCGCCTGTCCGGGCGCGACGAGGCTCACATCTTCGTCGGCATCCGCACCTCCGGCCCCAGCGAGGGGGACGAGATCCAGGCCATGCTGGAAGGCCACGGCTATGCGGTGCTGAACCTGAGGAGCAACGAGCTGGCCAAGCTGCACCTGTGCCACATGGTCGGCGGACGCAGCAACCTGGTGCAGAACGAGCGGCTGTACCGCTTCGAGTTCCCGGAGCGCCCGGGGGCCCTGCTCGATTTCCTGACCAAGGCGGCCGGGCGCTGGAACATCTCGCTGTTCCACTACCGCAACCACGGTGCCGCCTACGGGCGGGTGCTGGTCGGCATGGAGGTACCCGGGGATGATCTCAAGGCCTTCCAGAGCTTCCTTGACGACCTGGACTACCCCTATATCGACGAATCGGGGAACCCGGCCTACCACCTGTTCCTCTGATCCCCGGAGGCGCCGGGAAGCCGGACGGGCTAAGGTTCGATGATGGCGATCCCGGCGAAACCGCTACCCTGGCGCGCATGGCTGACCGGCCTCGGCATGGCCGGGGCGTTGTGCGCCTGCCCGTCGCCCGCCCCGGCCGATGCCGTCCCCGGCGTCACGCTGGCCGGCTCGTACATCGGCGAGCTCGGGCGCAATTACGATCCCGGGCAGGTATCCCCCCGGCTGAAGACGATTTACCACGATGTGCTGGACCTGTCGCTCACCGTGGACAGCGGAGAAGCCGGGCTGTGGCCGGGCGGCACCCTGTACATCGAGGGCATGCGCATCCATGGTGACCAGCCTTCGCGCTTCGTGATCGGCGATCTGCAGGTCGCCAGCAACATCGAGGCGCCCACGCAGACCCTGATCGAGGAGGCCTGGTACGAGCAGCGCTTCCTGGATGGCCGGCTGTCCCTGCTCGCCGGCCTGCGCGATCTGAACAGGGATTTCTACGTCTCCGAATATGCGGGCCTGTTTCTCAATTCGTCGTTCGGCAACGGCCCGGAGATCTCCGCCAACGTGCCGGCCTCCGTCTATCCGAAGCCCGGCTGGACCGCCCGCATCCGCATCCGCCCGACATCGCAATGGTATGTGCAGGCGGCGGATTTCGACGGCGACCCGCAGACCCGGACGTTGTCGGCGCGCGAGGGCCAGATGTGGATCGCCGAAACCGGCCTCGTGCTCCCGACCGCGCGCTACAAGCTCGGCGCCTGGCTGCACACGGCGACCAAGGCGTACAATGGTCGGACCTTTGCCAACGATTACGGGGGCTATGTGCTGGCCGACCAGCAGCTCGCCGCCTTCGGCGCCACGAGGATCGGCGCCTTCGTGCAGTACGGCTGGGTGCCGCCCGCACGCAACGAGGTGACCCGCTACCTGGGCCTCGGCCTGCACGTGACAGGCCCGCTGCCCGCACGCGCCGAGGACGTGCTGGGCCTGGCCCTGGCCCAGGCGGTCATGCACACCGGCACGGAGAACACGATCGAGCTGACCTACCGGGCATCCGTCACGCCCTCCGTGTCCGTCCAGCCCTCATTCCAGTGGATCGCCCATCCCGGCGGTGTGCCGGGCGCCTCGCCGGTCCGCGTCGGCCTGCTGCGCTTCGAGCTCGGATTCTGACCCGTCCGGAAGCGTTGGGACCCTGTCGCATGCCCGGTATGTGATGTACGATTCCCGCCTTGGCCATACGGGACCGGATAAGGGAGTATCATGTCGTTTCACCTGCCATCGCTGAACATCTCGGGCAAGGAGGTCCTGCCGCTGATCGAGGGCGGCAAGGGGGTGTCCGTGTCCACGGGCCAATGCTCCGGTGCCTGGGCCGCCGCCGGCGGCGTCGGCACATTCTCGGCCGTCAACGCCGACAAGGTGAACGAGCACGGCGAGATCGTGCCGCTCGTCTACCACGGCAAGAGCCGCAAGACCCGCCACGAGGAGCTGATCGCCTATTCCATCGAGGGCGGCATCAGCCAGGCGAAGATCGCCCACGACCTGTCCGGCGGCGAGGGCCGCCTGCACATGAACGTGCTGTGGGAGATGGCCTCCTCGGAACGGGTGCTGCACGGCGTGCTGTCGGGGGCCAGGGGTCTGATCCACGGCGTCACCTGCGGCGCCGGCATGCCCTTCCGCCTGGCGCCGCTGGCTGCCGAATACGGCGTGCATTACTACCCGATCGTCTCCTCGGCCCGCGCCTTCCGCGCCCTGTGGCTGCGTTCCTACCGCAAGTATCCGGAGCTGTTGGGCGGCGTGGTCTACGAGGATCCGTGGCTGGCCGGCGGCCACAACGGCCTGTCCAATGCCGAGGACCCGAACCGGCCCGAGGATCCCTATCCGCGCGTGGCCGAGCTGCGCCGGACGATGAACGAATTCGGCCTCACCGAGGTGCCGGTGATCATGGCCGGCGGCGTCTGGGCCCTGAAGGAATGGTCCGGCTGGATCGACAACCCGGAGATCGGCCCGATCGCCTTCCAGTTCGGCACCCGGCCGCTGCTGACGAAGGAGAGCCCGATCTCGGACGCGTGGAAGAAACGGCTGCTGAAGCTCAAGCGCGGCGACGTCAAGCTGCACCGCTTCTCGCCGACCGGTTTCTACTCCTCGGCCGTGTACAACCACTTCCTGCACGAGCTGTACGAGCGCTCGGACCGCGAGGTCGCCTTCGTCGACCATCCGGCCGGCGATCATGTGATGCCGTTCGTCTACGGCGTGCGTCAGCGCACCGTCTATGTCACCAGGCATGACAGGCGGCGTGCCGACGGCTGGATGGCCGACGGCTTCACCAAGGCGCTGTCCACGCCGGACTCGACGCTGATCTTCGTCACCCCCGCCAAGGCCCAGGAGATCCGCAAGGACCAGCTGGACTGCATGGGCTGCCTGTCGCAGTGCCTGTTCAGCAACTGGGCCACCAACGAACGGGGCACCACCGGCCACAAGGCCGATCCGCGCAGCTTCTGCATCCAGAAGACCCTGCAGGAGATCGCGCACGGGGCCGATCCGGACGAGCACCTGATGTTCGCCGGGCATGCGGCCTACCGCTTCGCCGAGGACCCGTTCTATGCCAAGGGCTTCATCCCAACTGTGCGCCAGCTCATCGACCGCATCCGCACGGGCGAATAATTGTTTTGACAGATAGCCGGCCCATGGGCTATGACTACGTGGGCCTACGTACGGGAGGGATAACCATGGATGTCTTCGGGATAAACTAGGTGGCGATGGCGGACAAACCCACATCCCCGGATATGCAGAAGCTGTTCGAGTCGGCGGCCTCGCTCGAGCTGGACACCGATCTGCGCCTGCATCCCCAGAAGCTGGAGCTTGGCAAGGCCGAGCTCTTGACCGATGCGCTGACCCTGCCCTTCGTCGATATCGAGAACCGGCTGTCGAAATACATCGCCGGCGCCGACCCGGTGGAGACCGACAACCTGCGCCGCAGCATGAAATCCTATCTGGCGCGCCTGAACTCCAATCCGCTGATCCCGCTGCACTTCCGGCTGAAGGTGCTGAACCGGTTCGAGAAGGAACTGGAGCTGTTCGATGCGGAGATGACCGCGGCCGTGCTCAATGCGCACAAGATCGGCGTGGACATGGTGCAGAAGGCGGCCCGCAGCCAGCCATCCTACTATCGCATCCTCGTCGACATGGTCTCCAGCGCCATCGATCTGGCGGTCAAGCTGCTGCGGCTTTCGCTGGAGCGTTACCAGGCGCCGGCGGTCATCGCCACCCGGCAGGTCTTCGATCTGGCCCGCATGGGGCTCAGCATCGTGCCGCTGCTGACCGAGGAT
>DATLWN010000299.1:0-2657 GCA_035576305.1 Mariprofundaceae bacterium | reverse complement strand
CATCTCGGCGGCACGCCAGCGCGTGCAGCACAACAGGCTCCCCGTGACCCTGGGCGCCTCGCGGGCCGTGGCCGCGTGCCGCCGTCGTCTGGACCGCCTGCACCAGTCCCTGCAGCCCCTGGTCTCGGTGCAGGTCGAACGCCGCACCCAGTCGCTGCAGCGGCAACACGACAAGATGCTGGCGCTGGACCCGATGCATGTGCTGCAGCGGGGCTTCACGCTTGCCACGACGCCCGACGGGCTTATCCTGCGTTCTGTAACCGAGGTCAGGGAGGGGACGGATATCGCGGTCCGGTTCCATGACGGCACCGCCGATGCCCGCGTCACCCGCACGGAGGGAAACCGATGAGACGTCTCGAACGCCTCCTGCCTGTCATCCTGATGCTGCTCGCCCTGCCGCTGTCGGCACAGGCCGGGTCCGGCGACTCCGGCTGGACCGCCGTGCAGGGTCAGGTGATCGAGATCGACACCGATGCGCTGCCTCCCGGCGCCGTGCGCCTGAAGGCCTTCGGCCGCCTGTGGCCGGTCAAGCGCCAGAAGGACGGTGCACTCAGGGCGTGGATCGGCGTCGATCTGGACCAGAAACCGGGGCGCTATCCGCTGACCTGGATAATCGGCGAAGGTGCGAAGCCCGAGCGCCGGACGGACCGGCTGACGGTCACGGCGGGCAGCTTCCGCATCTCGCGCATCACGGTGGCGAAAAAGATGGCCGAGTTCGACGCCCCCACCCTGGCCCGCATCCGTGCCGATCAGCACGCCCTGATGCACACCTACAGCATGCCGGTCAAGGCCGCGCCGGACATCCGCATGCAGGCATGGCCGGTGAGCGGCGAGATCTCCACGCCGTTCGGTGCCCGCCGCTATGTCAACGGCGAACCGCGCTCCCCCCACTCCGGCATCGACATCGCCGTGCCCACGGGCACGCCGGTGCATGCCCCACTGGCCGGTCGCGTGCTGCTGGTCTCCAACATGTACCTGGATGGCACCACCGTGGTGCTGGGACACGGCAACGGGCTGGTGTCCGTCTACTGCCACCTGAGCCATACGGATGTCAAAAAGGGGGATTGGCTGAAAACCGGCGACGTGATCGGGGAATCCGGAATGACCGGCCGCGCCACCGGGCCGCACCTGCACTGGGGAGTGCGCTTCGAGAAGGCCCGCGTGGATCCCGAATCGCTGCTACCGCCCGCGGACGCGGCCGTCGCGGCCGGTGGTTTGCGGTAACCCCTGTGTCTGCTATAAGTTAGACGATCAGGAGGTCCGTGGTGGAAACGCCGGGAGAACGCCTTTTTCAGACCGTGCCAGGCCAGCGCCCAACTGAGATTTACCTCGGTGAATATCCATGCGACATCCCCTTCGGGGGCGGCGAGATCGAGAAGGTCGCCGTCAGCCTGACCACCGATTCCCCCCATGCCCAGCATGGCATCCCGGTATTGCGGCTTCATGCCGGCCACCAGATGGATTTTTCCGCCTTCGAACAGACGCCCGTCGGCCATGCGGCGAAGATCGTCGCCGACTGGCTCGAGGCCCACGAGCCGAATGTCAGCGACCCCGTCCGCTACGCGGCCGAGCTGTTCCTGTGGCAATGGCCGGGCATCCGCCAGACGGCGGACGGCGGACACTGGCGGCTGGTCGACCATGACGAACGGCAGCGGCGCTTCGCGGGCGCATTGTACGACTGCGAGGGCAACCTGGTCGTCCACGAGGCGACGCGCTCCGAGCTGCCGATGGATGCGATCCTCGATTGCGGCAACCTGCAGGTGGCGCCTTACGGCTTCTGCAACAAGGGCTCACCATGCTTCCTGCTCGATGCCTGCCTGCTTTGCCCGCATTTCCTGACCAACCGGCACTTCCTGGCCAACCTGGAACGGCGCATCCCGGAACTGCAGCAACGACGCGGCGATGCGGCGGCCGCCAACAACCGGAAGCTTGCCGAGCACCTGCATCTTGCCCTGGAACATATCGAATCGATCATCATGGCCATCCGACCGATGGATGCGATCTAGCGAGGTTACCCATGCCCGATAATTCCCGTACCATCCATGCCCTTGTCGTCGACGATGAGGATACCGTCCAGAGTATCCTGGCCGCATTCCTGAACCGATACGCCCAGCAAACCTCGCGCGAGATCCAGATCCGTACGCTGAGCGATCCGGTGCAGGGCCTGTTCGAACTGACCACCAATGGTGAGCGCTACAATCTGATCCTGCTGGATGTCCGGCTGCCCAAGCTGACGGGTGACGACATCTACAACAGCCTGGAGCAGATCAATCCGGAATTGCTGAAGCGCGTGCTGTTCGTCACCGGTTATCCGGAGGATCTGGCCGAGCGCTTCCCGGGACGCGAACTGCGCATCCTGCAGAAGCCGTTCCGCTATCAGGCCTTCACCGAGAAACTCGACATCCTGCTCAATCCGGAGGCATAACGGAACACGCATGAACAACAAAGCCTATCAAGACATCTTCCAGGGCTGGATCGCCAAGGCCGCCGAGTACAAGATGGCGATCAGCATCGCCGCGGCCTGCACCGTCGTCATCCTCGTCAGCCTGGTATGGCCCAAGCCCAAGCCGTCGCCGACCATCAACGGCGTCAATACCACGCCGCCCGCATCGCATGTCTTCACCGCCCCGGCCCCGGCGGCACCGGAACCCAACCCT
>DATLWN010000298.1:0-2618 GCA_035576305.1 Mariprofundaceae bacterium | reverse complement strand
CGCCGTAGACCGGCACCAGCACGGCACCGTTGATGATCAGGAAATTGGCGTAGGACGGCGCCACCAGATCGCCGAAACGATTCTGCTTCGCCTTTGGCCACGGCAGCGCCACCAGCTTGTACGGCCGTCCCTCGGCGGTGGTGAACCCGGCCAGCTGCTCGCGCATCGCGGCCAGATCCGCGTAATGCTCGTCGTCGGTATCGTGGCGATGCATGTAGACGATGGTGTCTTCCGAGACGAAGCGGGCCAGGATATCGATATGGCTGTCGGTGTCGTCGCCCGCCAGCCCCCCGTGGCCCAGCCACAGCACGCGCTCCGCCCCCAGGTGCTCCTTCAGCGCCGCCTCGATGTCGGCCTGCGACAATTCGGGATTGCGGTTCGGCGACAACAGGCAGGCGGTGGTGGTCAGGATGGTGCCGGCGCCGTCCGACTCGATCGAGCCGCCCTCGAGCACCATATCCAGCGTCTCGAGCGCATGCTCCCCCAGCAGCCCCTGGGCGTGCAGGCTGCGCGTCACCTGGTTGTCCCGGTCGGCGGCGAACTTCATGCCCCAGCCGTTGAAGGTGAAATCCAGCAGCAGCGGCCCGTCGTCCGCGAGCACCGTGATCGGGCCGAAATCGCGCGCCCAGGTGTCGTTGGTCGGCAGCTCCGCGATGCGCACCCGCTCCATCTCGGCCCCGGCCACCATCAGCCGCGCCCGCACCCGCTCGGCCTTGTCGGCGACGATCAGCACCGGCTCGAAGCGGCTGATCTGGGTGGCGATCTCCACCACGCAGGGCTCGACCAGGTGCATCAGCTCGGCCCAGTCGCTGTCGGCATGCGGCCAGGCGAGCAGCACCCCGCTCTGCGCCTCCCATTCCGCCGGCAGGCGGCGCGTCACAGCAGGAACAGCGTGGCCAGGCCCAGGAAGGCGGCGAAGCCGACGATGTCGGTGACCGTGGTCAGGAAGATGCTCGAGGCCAGGGCCGGATCGATGCCGATGGCGCGCAGCGTCAGCGGGATCAGCGCCCCGAACAGGCCGGCCGCGCACATATTGGTCAGCATGGCCATGCCGATCACCAGCCCCAGCTTCCAGCCCAGGGCCGGGAACCACACCGAGGCCACCGCGCCCATGATCAGGCCCAGCGCCAGGCCGTTGATGACGCCGATGCCGATCTGGCGCACCAGCACGCGCCGGGCGTTGTTGAAGCTGATCAGGCCCAGCGCCAGGCCGCGCACGACCACGGTCAGCGTCTGCGTGCCGGCGTTGCCGCCCATGCCGGCGACGATCGGCATCAGCACCGCCAGCGCCACGATGGCGGCGATGGTGTGCTGGAAGCGGGACACGACGTAGGAGGCCAGGATCGCCGTCAGCAGGTTGACGAACAGCCAGATGCCGCGGCGCCAGGCGCTGCGGTGCAGCGGCTCGGTCAGGTCGTCGGCATCGGACAGGCCGGCCAGGCGGAACATGTCCTCGGTGGCCTCCTCCTGCACCACGTCGATGATGTCGTCGGCGGTGATGCGCCCGACCAGCATGCCGGACTCGTCGACGACGGGCAGCGCCAGCACGTCGTACTTGTCGAAGATGTGCGCCACCTCCTCCTGGTCCTGCCCGGCGATGGCGCGCGGGAACTCCGCGTCCATGATGTCGCCGGCCAGCACCTCCGGCTCGACGAACAGCAGCTCGTGCAGCGGGATGGTGCCGACCAGGTGCCCGTCGTCGTCGACGACATAGGTGTAGTTCAGATCCTCGATCTCGCGGCCCCAGCGGCGCAGCACGCTGAGGATCTTGGCGACGTTCCAGTCCTGGCGCACCTTGAACAGCTCGGCCTGCATCAGGCCGCCGGCCGTCTCCTCGTCGTGGGCCATCAACGGCTCCAGGCCGCGGCGGTCGTCCGGCTCCAGGCGCTCGATGACCGCCTGCGCCACGTCCGGCTCCACCGACTGCAACAGGTCCGCGGCATCGTCCGAGTCCAGGTGGCGCACCACCGTCTCGATGTGCTGCGGATCGAGCAGATCCAGCAGGTTCTCGCGCATGGATTCGGGCAGTTCGAGCAGGGTCTCGCCGCGCAGGTCCGGCGGCACGGCCAGCAGCAGGCGCTTGCGCTGTTCGTCGTCGCTGCAGTCGAGGATGACGGCGGCGATCTCGCGCGAATGCATCTCGGACAGGCGGCGGCGCAGCTCCTCGGCCGACACCTCGGCGAGGTTCAGGGCCTCCTCGGCCCGCAGCAACGGTGCTTCGTGCTTGGTCTCGTCCGCCATGAGCCCACGCCTCCGGGAGTTCGCGCCCTTTGCGGCGCCGGCCGGCAAAAGGCGGCGAACCCTAGCACAGACACGGCCGCGAATGCACCGCCTTTCACGCCCGGCGCGTGGCATTCACGGCGCGGATGCGGCATGATGCGCCGCCCATGAGCGAGCGCACCGTGCAGCCGATCCCCCCCGGTTTCTCGTACCAGCTGGCCGTCCTTGCCCGCCGCCCGGGACTGACGGTCTTCGTCTGCGCCGACCTGCGCCGCTACCGCCAGCTGTCCGAGGAACTCGGCTTCTACCTGCAGGATGCGCCCCAGCTTCTGTGGCGCTTCCCGGCCTGGGAGACCCTGCCCTACGACCGCAGCAGCCCGCACCACGCCATCGTCGGC
>DATLWN010000297.1:0-1877 GCA_035576305.1 Mariprofundaceae bacterium | reverse complement strand
CCTCGGCCACGTCGTCGACATGGCCGGTGACCCAGTGGCCGCCCAGGGCATCGCCCAGGCGCAGCGCCGGCTCCAGGTTCAGCCGCCAGCCGGCCTCGGCCGCGGCGAAGCGGGTTTTCTGCAGCGTCTCCGGGGACAGGGTGGCCGCGAACACGCCGGATGCCGGAAAGGACGTCACGGTCAGGCAGCAGCCGTCGACCGCCACCGAATCGCCGATATGCCAGCCGCCCGTGTCGAGGTGCGTGGATACCCGCCAGTCGGCGCCGTCGGCTTTCGCCTCGACCTGTTCGAGGCGACCGACATCCTGGATGATCCCGGTGAACATCGGCGCATGTTATCGCGGCAGGGCCGTGAATGGCACTACAAACCGCCGTTCGGGACGGCCTGCCCATCGGGCGCGATCTCGCGCCAGGCATCGATCATCGGGAAATACAGCCCGAGGCGGATCGGGCGCGCCTCCATCGCCGAAAGCAGCCGCGCATAGCGCGCGAGCTGCGGCCGGTGGCGGCGCTCCTCCGCATCCAGGAAGGCCTGCACGTCGCCGCCGGCATGCGCGCCGGTCTTGTAGTCGACGATCCAGCGCACGCCGTCGCTATCGACAAAGCTGCGATCGATGACATGATGCGAGACTGCCCCCCCGTCGCGGCTGCTCAGCGCCCATTCCGAACGGGCATCACGATGCCCCGCCGACAGCAGCCAGGCTCCGCGCTCGCTGGCCAGCACGTGCGCCAACGCCGAGGTGCAGCGGCGCAGCGCCTGCTCCAGCAGATCGCCGCACAGCCCTTCGGCCACCAGCATCCCCCGCATGATCCTTGCCTCGGCGGCACTGTCGCTATCGGTCCAGGCCTCGATGCCCACCTCGGCCACGTGCTGCAGGGCCGCGTGCACGGCGTTGCCGATGGGTGCGGCCTCGGGACCTGCCCAGAAGTACTCGCTTTCGCCCTCATCCGCCCCGGACGGCCATTCGGGCGGCGCATCGAGATCGAGCACGCGTGTCAACGGCCGGCGTTCGTGGGTGTTCGCAGGCCCCTGCGCTTCCAGCGGGTGCGCCACGGCACCGAAACAATCCCCAGCAGCACCATCGGGCAGCAGCAGACTCAACAGCGATCCCTTCACGGCCTCGCCGCTCGTTTCCGAAACATGTCCGAACATGTGCAGCGCCGTCTCGGCACGCGTACAAGCTACATAAAGAAGACGCGATAACTCATTGCTTTCACGAATCTTTTCGACATCATGAACCATGTTGAATACGGCATCCTGCCCGCGTTTTGGCGGACGCACCGCGATCAGCGACCGCACGCCCGTTTCAAGCGGCACATCGGTCATGGCCAACAGGGGGGCATCGCGCTTCGCATTGCCGTGCCCAAGGCCCGGCAGGATCACCACATCCCACTGCAGGCCCTTGGCTCCATGCATGGTCAGCAGCTCGACGCGTGCCGCCCCGGGCGACGCATCGGGCGCGGCAAACAGCTGCTCCATGCGCTCGTCGAGCAGCGCGAAATCGATCAGGCCGCCCTGATCCAGTGCGCCGACCAGGTCGAGCATCGCCGAAACGTTGCGGCCCGCATCGCTTCCGATCAGGCCCGGCATGCGCAATCGATGCCAGGCCGTGTCGAGCAGGTTCCGTACCGGCAGGCGCCCGGCGACGTCCAGGCATGGTGCCAGCGCCTGCCGCAGATGCTCGGTGCGACGGCGGGCATCGGCATCCAGCCGGGCAAGGCTTGCGCCATCGCCGAGGATCTCGGCCACCGGCCGCTCATCCCCGGCCAGCAGGGCATGCAGATCGGCCGTCGTCAGGCCGCAACAGCGCGCACGCAGCAGGGCCGCCCACGATTCGCGATCGGCCGGGTGCAGCAAGGCCCGCATCAGGGCACGCA
>DATLWN010000296.1:0-2332 GCA_035576305.1 Mariprofundaceae bacterium | reverse complement strand
ATGCCATCGTCATCCGCATCCGCCGCGTCGTCATCGCCCCAGCCCGCACCAGCCCCGGCCGCGGACGGGGGGAGCAAGATGATGCGCTCCATCATCCAGCGCGAGCTGGACCGCAAGCCGTCCGCGCCGCCACCGGCCGGTGCCGCCGCCTATTATGTGCAGGTCGCCTCCTACCAGGACGCGAACGAGGCGGCCGGGGTGCAGCACCGGCTGCAGGGCGCCGGCTTCGCATCGAAGATCCAGCGTGCGGACATCCCCGGCCGGGGCACCTGGTACCGGCTGCAGGTCGGGCCGTATGCATCCCGCGATGCCGCCGGTGCGGCACAGGCCGATCTGGGAAAGCGGCTGCACATGCAGGGCATCGTGGTCCGTGGCGGCAACTGACCACCGCCTGGTGCAGGCCAGGCTGTGGCTGGACGGACACCTCGGCCCATCCTGTCGCATCGAGCCCCTGGCCGGGGATGCCTCATTCCGGCGCTACTTCCGCGTCCGGCACGGCGAACGCACATGGGTGCTGATGGACGCCCCGCCCGGCAAGGAGGATGTGGGGCCCTTCCTTTCGGTGCGGCAATGGATGGAGGCGGCGGGGCTCAATGTGCCGCAGCTCATGGCGGCGGACCGCGAGGCCGGTTTCCTGCTGCTCGCCGATTTCGGCGACGAGACCTGGGCGGCGGCGCTGAAGCGGGGCATGGCGCTGGGGCCGATGATGGACGATGCGCTGCGCCAGCTGCACTGCCTGCAACAGGCAGGGGATACCACCGGCCTGCCCGTGTTCGATCCGGCGCGCATGCGCCGCGAGTGCGATCTGTATCTGGACTGGTATCTGCCGCGGGTGGCCGGGCTGCAGCCCGATGCGGATTCCCGCCTGGCATTCCATGACTCTCTGGCGCCGGTCGTGGACGAGATCGCGACCCTGCCGCAGGTGGCGGTGCACCTGGACTACCATAGCCGCAACCTGATGCTGCCCCCGTCCGGCCTGCCGCTCGGCGTCATCGATTTTCAGGATGCCGTGCTCGGGCCCGTGACCTACGATCTGGCCTCGTTGCTGTATGACTGCTACCAGGACTATCCCGAGGTTGAGCGGCGGCGCTGGAGCCTGCGCTTTTTCGACGGCCTATCCGGGGAGCTGCGCCGGGCGTTTGGCGGGGACGGGGAGCGCTGGCATCGGGCCGTGCGCCTGAGCGCCTTCCAGCGCCATATCAAGGCCATCGGCATCTTCGCGCGCCTGGCGTACCGCGACGGCAAACACCAGTTCCTCGACGAGATTCCGCTGACCCGCAAACACCTTCAGGAAGAAATCCGGGAGATCGGACTGCCCGATCTGCCGGGACTGGTTGCCGGCCGTTAATTCCCCGCGGTCCTGGGCGGCACGCACTCCCTCAGTTCGGTGTCGATCTTCAGGATGTGGTTGACCAGCCAGCTGCGCAGGAATTCGTGCATCTTCTGCAGCAGATCGTTGCTCACGCCCTCGGTTTCGAAGCGCAGGCGGTAGTGCCTGTAGGCATCGAGCAGCTTCTTGTGCTGCTCCTTGTTCTTTTCGGCGATGGCGCATTTGCGCTGCCGCATGCAGATCTCCTCGTAGCAGAAGTGTGAGCGGGTATACAGCCCCAGCATGTCGAGGAAACGTTTGACATAGGCGTCATCGGCGCCGCTTTTCATATGATCTTCGAGATCGGCGAGGTATTGGAACAACTGCTTGTGTTGCTTGTCGATCTCCGGCTCACCGGTGGAATAGTCCTCGCTCCAGGCTAACGCCATGTCCATGCTCCTCTGTGCTGCTCGTGCGACCCGTTAACTATGCCACACCGGCGAAAGCCGGATCAAGGAACGGCTCGAAATATAGGCAACTCTGCCCATTATTATGTCAGTAATATGCTTATTATCCCCCGAGCCGGTGCATGTAGACGCCGCCCCGCAACAGCCCGGCCAGGTCGCGGATCTCCGCCTCGAAGGCCATCGCCGGTATCGGCGCCGGCAGGCCACACGGGCCGGTCTCCACCACCAGGTATCCGCCCGGTACCAGCAGGGCCTGCGCTCCACAGAGCAGGGCGGTCAAATGGCTCAGGCCGTCGGCCTCGTCCGTCAATGCCCCGGCCGGTTCGTAGCGCAGCTCGGGGGCCAGGTTGTGGAACTCATCGCGGGAAACGTAGGGTGGATTGGAGACGATGGCGTCGAACGGGGGCGTGTGCGGCGGCAGGGCCTCGTACAGGTGCCCCTGGTGCCAGTCGATGCGCGCGGACACCCCGTGGCGCGCGGCGTTGCGGCGTGCCACCGTCAGTGCGGGTCCCGAGATGTCGGTGGCGGTGACGCCGGCCGCCGGGTATTCGCAGGC
>DATLWN010000295.1:0-2396 GCA_035576305.1 Mariprofundaceae bacterium | reverse complement strand
CTAGTCCACCAGCCGGTCGTCCTGGCCGGGAGCGCGCAATCATTTCCCTACACGCAAGCCCCGAAGCGTCTACATTCAGTGGAGAGATTTGCCCACAATGCTGGATTGAAGATGGACATGAGAGAGCCCTATCTACTCATCCAAACCTTACAAAGGGCGATAATGGAATCAGTTTATATGTGCGAAGTATGTGGGTTCTTAGGCCACTGCGATGACCTCTAGCCAGTGCCCAGATTCATCCCCTATGGGACGCCGAAGGGGATGCGAACCGGCTAGATGACCTTGGAGAACTTCACCTCATCGGCCTTCTTGCGCAGGTGCTCGTCGAAGACCATGGCGATGTTGCGGATCAGCAGTCGGCCGGCCGGCAGCACCGTCAGCCCGTCGGCGCGCAGCTCCACCAGCCCGTCGGCGGCCATGCCGGCCAGGTCGACCAGGCCGTCGGCGAAATGGGCCCTGAAATCGATGCCGAACCTCTTCTCCACCGCCCTGTAATCCAGCGCGAAATCGCACATCAGGCGCATGATCACATGCCGGCGCAGGTGATCCTCGTCGGACAGCTTGTAGCCGCGGAACACCGGGAAGCGCCCGGCATCGAGCGCGGCGTAGTAGCCGTCCAGGTCCTTGATGTTCTGGTAGAAGGTGCCGTCCACGTAGCCGATCGAGGTGATGCCCAGTCCCAGCAGCTCGGCGTCGGCATGCGTGGAATATCCCTGGAAGTTGCGGTACAGCTTGCCCTGGCGCTGGGCCACCGCCAGCTCGTCGTCGGGCTTGGCGAAATGGTCCATGCCGATGAACACGTAGCCGGCGTCCAGAAGCTTGCCGATGCTGTGCTCCAGGATCTTCAGCTTCTCGGCCGGTGTGGGCAGGTCGCCCTCGTCGATGCGCCGCTGCGGCATGAACATGTGCGGCAGGTGCGCGTAGTTGAACAGGGCGATGCGGTCCGGCGAGAAATCGATGATCGTGCCCAGCGTGCGGTCGAAGCTCTCGACCGACTGGAAGGGCAGGCCGTACATCAGGTCGATGTTGATCGACTGGAAGCCGTGGGTGCGCGCCGCCTCCAGCACCGCCAGCGTCTCCTCCCTGGACTGGATGCGGTTGACCGCCTTCTGCACCTTCGCATCGAAGTCCTGCACGCCCATGCTCATGCGGTTGAAGCCGACCTCGCGCAGCATGCGCACGGTGTTGGCGTTGCACTCGCGCGGGTCGATCTCGATACCGTACTCGCCCTCGGCATCGGGCACGAAGGCGAAGCGGCTGTGCAGGCGCTCCATGATGGCGCGGATCTGGCACTCGTTCAGGAAGGTCGGGGTGCCGCCGCCCCAGTGCAATTGCGTCACCGGGCGGGCACCGCCGAGGGTGTCGGCCAGCAGGTCGATCTCCTTCAGCAGGTACTCGACATAGGGCACGGCGCGATGGCGCTGCTTGGTGGCGATCTTGTTGCAGCCGCAGTAGTAGCAGACCGTGTCGCAGAAGGGCACGTGCAGGTACAGCGACAGCGGGGCATCGGTCTTGCCGACGCGGGCGAGGCTCCCGGCGTAGTCGGCCGCGCCGATGCCTTCATGGAACATCGGCGCGGTCGGGTAGGAGGTGTAGCGCGGGCCGGCCTTGTCGTACTTCCTGATCAGCGCCAGGTCGAACAGGGCGGCGGTATCGGTGCGGGCGTCCGTCATCGCGTCTCCTGACGGATGTAGGCGATGATGTCCTGCAGCTGGTCGTCGCTGAGCCTGGCCACGGCATTGCCGGCCCGGTCCAGGTGCCGTCCGTGCTTGATGCGCAGGTACAGCAGCTGGTCGCTGAGGCTGTTCAGTGAGCGCCGGCTGGCGGCGTTGCCCGTCAGGCGGATGGCGGCCGGCGTGGCATGGCAGGAGAAGCACAGCCGCTCGTACAGCTTGCTGCCGCGCACGGGGCTCGCGTCGTAGCGCAGCTCGTAGACGTAGTGTGCGATGTCGCTGATCTCCGGGTTGGTCAGCTGATGGCGCTTGGAGGTCATCATCGTGCCGGGGCGGCCGTAGCGCATCGTGTGCACGATGCCGGCCAGGTCCAGCTTGGTGTAGACGAGATTCTTGGCGCCCAGCCCCGTCTTGGCGCGTCCGTCGACGCCGTGGCAGGTGGCGCAGACCTCGTGGTAGCGCTGTTTGCCTCGCGCAAGGTCCGGCGAGTAGTCGAAGGACTTGATGTAGTCGATGACGGCATCGATCTGCAGGTCGTCCAGGGCGTACTTCTTCGGGTCCATCGAGGTGCCCTGGACGCCGTAGGTGATGATGCGGCGCAGCTCGTCGCGCCTGACCACCTCGGACAGGGCGCGCAGGTTGCGGGCCGGATACGGCTTCAGCTGCCGGCCGGCGGCCGAAACGCGGCCGTCCATGCCGTGGCAGGCGGCGCAGTTCGTTTCA
>DATLWN010000294.1:0-4030 GCA_035576305.1 Mariprofundaceae bacterium | reverse complement strand
CTGCGCCTGACCGCGGCGCATGACGGCGCGGATGCGCGCCACCAGCTCGCGCGGATTGCACGGCTTGGGCACATAGTCGTCGGCCCCGATCTCGAGGCCGACGATCCGGTCCACCGGATCGCCGCGCGCCGTCAGCATGATCACGGGCAAGGTCGTGTGCTGGCGCAGCTCGCGCAGCACCTCGATGCCGCTCAGCCGGGGCATCATCACGTCCAGCACCACGAGATCGATGCCCCCCTCCATGGCGGCGCGCAGGGCCGCGTCCCCGTCGTAGACGCTGCTCACCTGATAGCCCTCCATGGTCAAAAACTCGGCCAGGAGGCTGTTCAGTTCGCGGTCGTCGTCGGCCAGCAGGATACGGACGTCTTCTTGCATAGGACGGACTGTGCCAAAGCCGGGCGCCCGACGGAATGCCTCTTTACACTCCTTTACGTCGGCCATACAAACCTTTGCCTGAAACCGCCCCCTTTTCACACGGACGGGGTTAGACTGCCCGGCAGAAGGACGATCGTCCTCAAGGAGGCTACATGACCAGGAATATGAAAACCCTGTGGCTGGCCGCTGCCGTGGCGCTGGCCGTGCCCTCGCTGACCGCGATGGCCGACGGTATGGGCGGCATGGGCATGGGTGGCGGCTACGGGCACCCGGGCGACATGCGCGGCCACGACGGATGCTCGGACCGGCATGGCCGCATGGACCGGCACGACCGCATGGAGCGCATGGCCGACAAGCTCGGCCTGACCGATGCCCAGAAGAAACAGATGCAGGCCCTGCGCGATGAGACCCGCAAGACCATGCAGCCGCTGTTCGAGCAGAAGCGCGACATCATGCGCCAGATGTGGCAGCTGGATCCGGATGCCAGGGACTACATGGATCAGGTGAAGAGGCTGGCGGCGAAACAGGCCGACCTGACGCAGCAGATGATCATCGCCGGCGCTGAGGCACGCACCAAGTTCCGCGCCGTGCTGACCGACGAGCAGAAGGCCAAGCTGAAGCAGATGCGCGAAGAGCGCCGCAAGGCCTACGAGGATCGCTCCGGCCACGGCATGGGCGACGGCCACGGCCACATGGGCGGCATGTAAGTCAGCGGTGGCCGGCTTCCGGCCCGGGAAGGGCGCGGCTGTTGCCGCGCCCTTCTTCTTTCGTCTCCCGCCGAAGCGACCTAGTTCAGGCTGCCGGGCACGGCCAGCGTGAAGGCCGGGATCTCGGCATCGAAGGCATGGCCGTCCTCGCCGATCATCCGGTAGTGCCCGCGCATGACCCCGACCGGGGTTTCGAGGATGCAGAAGCTGCTGTAGCGGTGCACATGCCCGGGGGCAATCGTCGGCTGTTCGCCAATGACCCCCAGCCCCTGCACCTGTTCGACCTTGCCGTCACCGTCCACGATCTCCCAGCGACGGCTGTGCAGCTGGGCGGCATGCTGGCCGAGATTGCGAATCGTCACGTGATAGACGAACACGAAGCGCCGCGCCTCCGGCTCGGATTGCGCTTCGATGTACTCGGGCCGGACGGACACCTCGATGTGGTATGGCTGGCGCATAGACCCCTCCGGCTCACGGTGGATCATGCTACAGGTCGCGCCGTTCGATCTCCACCGTATGCACCGGCACGATGCTGGCCGCCACCTGCTGCAGGGCCAGGCGCACGTTCTCCGTGACATCCCGGCCCTTCAGCAGGGCGTCGGCGGCCCGGAAGCGGGTCTGGTCGAAGGCCTTGCGCGCCGCCTTGCGCGCCGCTTCGCCGCTGACGGAATCCAGGCGCGCCCAGCCGACATCGGTCCGGATCTCCATGCCGGAAAGATCGGTGGCCACGTTCAGCACCTCGACCCGGTCGACGGCCAGGCGCAGCACCCCGTGCTGGAACGAGAGCACATGCAGGGATTTCGGCCGCACCCCGTAATAGACGCGGACCGGCGCACGCACGACCGCCTCGGTATGCCCGCGGGGCACGGTCAGGCCCAGGATGTTGACGAAGGCGTCGTTGCCCCAGTGCTGCTCGTGCTCGGTCTCGACAAATCCCGCCTGGATCGCGGCATCCGGGGCCATGCGGACGATGCGGTCGGTGAACTGCTGCTCCACGCGCCAGCTCTGCCATTGCGGGGACAACAGCAGCACCGCCAGCATCCCGAGGATGCCGAGCAGGGCGACGCGTGCGAGCAGACGGGCCATCATCCGCCGATCCCTAGCCGATCACCGGCATGCCGGCAGTGACCCGAGGCACACGCATGGCATCACCCCGACAATGCAAAAGGCCCGGGGGTTACCCGGGCCTCACCACATCATCGAATCCCGAAAGGCATTCGGGATGCAAGGCTATTCGTCGGCGTCATGATCCTCGCCGGGCTTCTCGGATGCCGCTTCCTTGCTTGCAGGCTTGGTTGTGTTGTCCGTGGTCGCCGCACTGCCACCCGATTGACCGGCGGGGGCGGCAGCCGTGGCTGCCGGCTGGGCCGGCTGAGAGGCCGCCGGAGCCGCGGTCTGGGCCTGGTCATCGCTGTCGTGATCGCTGCTGCAGGCAGCCAGCGCCAGACCCGTCGCCGCAAACGCGACCAACATCAACAAATGCATCTTTTTCATGTGATTTTCCTCGCCTATGTGCGTCATGCACTGAATAGCCCGTCCGGGCCGCACGGCACTGTAGCCGTACGACCCCCCCTGTCAACGACCATGGCCGGCCTGGCGGGAGCGCCCCATGCCGATCAGGCTCACACCGGCCAGCACCAGCACCAGGCCGGCCAGCTGCAGGGACGTCATCGGCTCGCCCAGCACCAGCGCCGCCAGCACGATGGTCGAGACCGGGCCGACCGAGGCCGCCATCGCCGCCGAGCCGGAGCCGATGCGGCGGATCCCGGCCGACATCAGGAAGGCCGGCAGCACCGTGGACACCACGGCCATGGCCAGGCCCAGGGCATACACCGGCAACGGCTGCACCAGCAGGCCGGCATCCCGCGTCAGCAGGAACTGGACGATGACGGCCAGCGCGGACACCACCATCGCGTGCGCCGTGAAGCGCACGGTACCGAGCTGACCGATCATGTGGCCGCTGCCGACCAGGTACAGGGCATAGGCCACGGCGCTGGCGAACACCAGCGCCGTCCCCAGCATCACATGCCCCTCGGACAGGCGCACCTCGTGCATCACGGCCAGCGCGATGCCGGCGTAGCTGAGCAGCAGCGCCAGCGGCACACGCCGGGCGGGCCTCTGCCCGAACATCAGCATGGCGAATATCACCGTCAGCGTCGGGTAGGCGAACAGGATCAGGCGCTCCAGCCCCGCCGAGATGTACTGCAGGCCGATGAAATCGAACAGCGCCGCCAGGTAGTAGCCGATCAGGCCCAGGCCGACCACGGCCGCGATCTGCCCCCGGCCGAGGCGCACGTCGGCGCGCATCTCCGCACGCCACGCGACCACCATGAAAAACGGCAGCGCGAAGGCCATGCGCAGCATCAGCAGCGTCACGGCATCCACGCCGTAGCGGTAGGCCAGCTTCACGAAGATCGCCTTGGCCGAGAAGGCCACGGCGGCGATCACCACCAGCAGCACGCCGGTGCCGCTGTCGCGGAATCGAATCCTTGTCATCATCTCAGGTCTCCCTCGGGCGGGAAACGGAAGTCCGTGGCGATGTGCGGGAGAAAGGGACGAACATCGGACAGCCACGGTTCTTCCGTGGCCGCCGTTTCATCTCAGGTATTCAGTGAACGGACAAAGGCATGCCACGACCAGACGGGAGCCATAGCCAGCATGCCTTCGCGATACGGAACGTCACATCCAACATGCCGCCATCATCGCCAAACACCGGCCTTTGTCCAGCTCAGGTGTCGGCCAGCGCGGACAGCACCGCGCACCAGGCCGCGGCCAGGTTCGCCCGGTTGTATCCGCCGCCGCCCAACGCCACGAACCGCCCGACGCAGAACTCCTCGGCCAGCGCACACAGGCTCCCCGCGGCCTTCGCGTGCGTGAGCGGCAGCAGGCGCAGGTGCGTGATCGGATCGCCGGCAATCGAATCGGCACCGCACTGCAGGATGATGAAC
>DATLWN010000293.1:0-5738 GCA_035576305.1 Mariprofundaceae bacterium | reverse complement strand
GAGATGGCGCCGCAGGTCGGCAGCCTGCCGGATCCGGTGCTGTCCGTCGGCGCGATAAGCCTGCCCGTGGATTCCTGGTCCATGACCCGGGAGGCCATGACCCAGGTGCAGTTGGGGCTGTCCCAGGGCATCCCGTTTCCCGGCAAGCTGGCGCTGAGGTCCGAGGCCGCGCGCCAGGATGCGGCGGCGGCGGCGCTGGATGCCGATGAATTCTCCCTGGGCCTGATCCGGAACGTGCGCATCCGCTGGTGGAATCTGGTCTATCTGGACCGGGCGCTGGAGATCGTGGACAGCAACAAGAAGCTGTTGCGCCAGTTCATCCACGTGGCCGAGGTCAAATACCAGGTGGGCAAGGGGCTGCAGCAGGATGTGCTGCTGGCCCAGCTGGAGCTGTCCAGGCTGACGGATGCCGAGATCGGCATGAAGGCGGCACGGCAGAACGAGCAGGCGGCCCTGGATGCGCTGTTGAACCGCCCGGCCTCCGATGCGATCGCCGTGCCGAAACAGGTCGATGAGGCGCTGCCGCAGTTGCCGGATGAGGATGCGCTGCTGGCGCAGGCGCTGGCCAGCCGGCCGCTGCTGGCCCGTGATGCCAGGGTTGTCGAAGCCGCCGATGCGCGGGTGGCTTTGGCCAAGAAGGGGTATGAGCCGGATTTCAAGCTCGGTGCGGCCTATGGCTTCCGCCAGGGCACGAATCCGGTGGGTGGCCAGCGGCGTCCGGATCTGGCCAGCGTCACCCTGAGCATGACCCTGCCGTTCTTCACGGGCGCCAAACAGGACGGCGAGCTGGCCCAGCGCCGGGCCGAGCAGGCACGCGCCGAATACAGGCGCCAGGATGCGATGCAGGCCGTGCGCGCCGAGGTGGTGCAGGCCCTGGCCGATTATCGTCAGGCGCGCGAGCAGGTGTTGCTGTACAAGAGCGGCATCGTGCCGCAGGCCAGCCAGACGGTGGCCTCGATGATGGCCGGCTACCAGGTCAACAAGGTGGATTTCCTGAACCTGATCCGCGCCCAGATCACGCTGTACAACTACGAGACCCAGTACTGGAAGGCGCTGACCGGGGCCCGGCAGGACCTGGCCCGTCTGGCGGCCGCCGTCGGCAAGGAGATTGCGCATGAATAAAAGGATCATTGTCGCCGCCGCCGTCACGCTGTTGATCGGCCTGGCGGCGGGCTACGGCCTGGCACCACGGCAGGCGACGGAGAAGCCGCAGGCCGGCAAGGCATCGGCGCAGAAGAGGCCGCTCTTCTACCGCAATCCGATGAACCCGGCGATCACCTCGCCGGTGCCGGCCAAGGACGAGATGGGCATGGATTACATCCCCGTGTACGCCGACGGCGGCGCGATGCCCGCCACCCCCGGCACCGTGCGCATCGACCCGACCGTTGTGCAGGACATCGGCGTGCGCTCGGCGATCGCCACCCGGAAAACGATCTCGCGCGATATCCGGACGGTCGGGCGTGTTGCCTACGACGAGGAACTGCTCACGCGCCTGCATCCGAAGGTGAACGGCTGGATCGACAGGATGTTCGTCAGCGAAACCGGCGAGCTGGTCAAGAAGGACACCATGCTGCTGGCGCTGTATTCGCCGGAGCTCGTGACCAGCGAGCAGGAATACCTGCTGGCGCTGAAGAACGCCGATACGCTGAAACAGAGCCCGTTTCCCGACGTGCGGCAGGGTGCCGAGGATCTGGTGCGCTCATCGCGCCAGCGCCTGGAACTGCTGGACGTGCCCGCGCATCAGATGCGGGCGCTGGATGAAAAGCGCAAGGTCATCAAGAACCTGCACATCCATTCCCCGTTCCGCGGCATCGTCGTGCACATCGGCGTGCGCGAGGGCCAGTACGTGACGCCGCAGACGGAGCTCTACCGCATCGCCGATCTTTCCAAGGTATGGGTGTATGCCGATGTCTACGAATACGAGCTGCCGTGGGTGCAAAAGGGGGATATCGCGGACATGCGCATCGATGCCCTGCCGGGGCGCACCTTCCGCGGCAGGATCACCTATATCTATCCCTATCTCGATCCGGCGACGCGCACCAACAAGGTGCGCATCGAGTTCGACAACCCGGATCTGCAACTGAAACCGGACATGTTCGCCGATATGGATATCCACGCCAGCCGCAGGCTTGAGGCACTGGTGATCCCGACGATGGCCATCATCCGCACCGGCAAGGAGCCGAAGGTGTTCGTGCAGACGGCGCCGGGGAGCTTCGAACCCAGGAGCGTGAAGCTCGGCGTCAGCGACGGTGCCGACACCGAGGTACTGGCTGGTGTTGCGGAAGGGGAAAAGGTCGTCACCTCGGCCCAGTTCCTGATCGACTCGGAATCATCGCTGAACGAGGCGGCCGCCAAGATGGTGGAGCCCAAGCACGTATCGGACCAGAAGCCTGCGCCCCCGCCGGCGGACATGGACATGAGCGGCATGCAGATGCATGAAACGGGGTCGAAACATGAATAGCCGGCCGTTTCCTGCATGCCGCGCCGCAGGGGGTGGCGGGGCATGATCGGACGCATCATCACCGCCTCGCTGCGTAACCGCTTCCTGGTGTTCATCGCCACCGGCCTGCTCATCGTCGCCGGCATCTTCGCCGTCCGGAACATCCCGCTGGATGCCATCCCCGACCTGTCCGACGTGCAGGTGATCGTGTTCACCAAGTACCCCGGCCAGGCGCCTCAGGTGGTCGAGGACCAGGTCACCTATCCGCTGACCACGGCCATGCTCGCCGTGCCGCAGGCCAAGGTGGTGCGCGGCTATTCCTTCTTCGGGCTGTCCTTCGTCTACGTCATCTTCAAGGACGGCACGGACATGTACTGGGCCAGAAGCCGCGTGCTCGAATACCTGAACTATGCCGCCAAGCAGCTGCCGCCGGGCGTGACGCCGACGCTGGGCCCGGATGCCACCGGCGTGGGCTGGATCTTTGAGTACGCGCTGGTGGACAGGAGCGGCAGGCACGATCTGGCCCAGCTGCGCTCCATCCAGGACTGGTATCTGCGCTACGGCCTGCAGACGGTGCCCGGCGTATCCGAGGTCGCCAGCATCGGCGGCTATGTCAAGCAGTACCAGGTGGAGGTGGACCCCAACGCCCTGGCCTTCTACCACATCCCGATCTCCAAGGTGAAACGCGCCATCCAGCGCAGCAACAACGATGTCGGCGGCCGCCTGGTCGAGATGTCGGAGAGCGAGTTCATGGTACGGGCGCTGGGCTATATCAGGTCGATCCGGGACATCGAGAACATCCCCATCGGCGTGGACAGGAACGGCACACCGCTGTACGTGAAGGACGTGGCCCAGGTCCATGCGGGGCCGGAGCTCCGGCGCGGGCTGGCGGACCTGAACGGGCAGGGCGAGGTGGCCGGCGGCATCGTGGTCATGCGCTACCACGAGAACGCGCTGACGACCATTGAGCGGGTGAAGCGGAAGCTGGCGTCGCTGAAGGCGGGGCTGCCGGAAGGCGTGGAGATCGTACCGACCTACGACCGCAGCCAGCTGATTGAGCGCGCGGTAGCCAACCTGAAGGACAAGCTGATCGAGGAATTCGTCGTCATCTCGCTGGTGTGCATGCTGTTCCTGCTGCACGCGCGTTCGGCCCTGGTCGCCATCGTCACGCTGCCGCTGGGCGTGCTGATCGCCTTCATCCTGATGCGCTGGCAGGGATTGGGCGCCAATATCATGAGCCTCGGTGGCATTGCCATCGCGCTGGGCGCGATGGTCGATGGCGCCATCGTCATGGTCGAGAATGCCCACAAGCACCTGGAGCAGGCCGGGCATGCAAAGAACGGCCCGCTCGGCGCGGGAGAACGCTGGGAGGCGGTGGCCACCGCCGCGAAAGAGGTCGGCCCGGCGCTGTTCTTCTCCCTGTTGATCATCACAGCTTCGTTCCTGCCGATTTTCACGCTGCAGGCCCAGGAGGGGAGGCTGTTCTCGCCATTGGCATTTACCAAGACCTACTCGATGGCCGCGGCTGCCATGCTCGCTGTGACGCTGGTGCCTGTGCTGATGGGCTACTTCATCCGCGGCCGCATCATGCCCGAGGCCAGAAACCCCGTGAACCGCTGGCTGACCAGGCTGCACCGGCCGCTGCTGGAGCTGACGCTGAGAGGCAAGTGGATCTCGCTGGGGCTGGCGCTGCTGCTGCTGGCCAGCGCGGCGGTTCCCATCGCCAGGACCGGCAGCGAATTCATGCCGCCGCTGGATGAGGGCGACATCCTGTACATGCCGACGACCTTCCCCGGCATCTCCATCACCAAGGCCAGGGAACTGCTGCAGCAGACGGACCGCATCCTGAAGACCTTCCCGGAGGTGGAAAGCGTATTCGGCAAGGCGGGGCGCGCCGATACCTCCACCGACCCGGCACCGCTGTCGATGCTGGAGACCGTGATCCGTCTGAAGCCGCATGATCTGTGGCCGGACCCGTCGATGACCACCCGTCAGCTGATGGACAAGATGGACGAGGCGATCCGGTTCCCGGGACTGTCCAACGCCTGGACCTATCCGATCAAGACGCGCAACGACATGCTCTCCACCGGCATCAAGACGCCGATCGGCGTCAAGGTCTCGGGCCCCGACCTGGCCGTACTGCAAACGCTGACCGAGAGGATCGAGGGCATCCTGAAGGCGATGCCCGATACGCTGTCCGCCTTCGGCGACCGGGCGGTCGGCGGCCATTATCTCGATATCGATATCCGGCGCCGCGAGGCGGCCCGCTACGGACTGACCGTCGGTGATGTCGAGGATGTGGTGCAGACCGCCGTCGGCGGCATGAACATCACCGAAACGGTCGAGGGGCTGGAGCGCTATCCGGTCAACCTGCGCTATCCGCGCACCTACCGGGACAGCATCGACAGCCTGAAACGGGTGCTGGTGCCCACGCCCACGGGGGCGCAGGTGCCGCTGGCCCAGCTGGCGGACATCCGTCTCGACAGCGGCCCACCGGTGATCAAGAGCGAGGGATCGCGTCCCAATTCATGGATCTATGTGGACACCAGAAGCTCCGATATCGGTGGCTACGTGCAGCGGGCGCAGCAGGCCGTCGCCAGCGGGCTCAAGCTGCCGGCGGGCTACAGCATCGCCTGGTCCGGGCAGTTCGAATACATGCAGCGCGCCGCCGCCAGGCTCAGGATCGTCATTCCGCTGACGCTGCTGGCGATCTTCCTGTTGCTGTATTTCAACTTCCGCAACCTGATCGCGCCGTTCGTCGTCATGCTGGCCGTGCCGTTCGGGCTGATCGGCGGTTTCTGGCTGGTGTATCTGCTCGGCTTCAACATGTCGGTGGCCGTCGGCGTCGGCTTCATCGCCCTGGCCGGCCTGGCGGCGGAGATCGGCGTGCTGGTGCTGACCTTCATCGACCAGGAGATCGAGGTCCTGCGGGCCGGGAGGGGGGCGCTTTCCGCATCCGATATCGTGAAAGCGGTGCATGACGGTACCAGCAAGCGCGTGCGCCCGATCGCCATGACCGCGGCGGCGGTGATCGCAGGCCTCTTGCCCATCCTGTGGGGCTCCGGCACCGGCAGCGACGTCATGAAGCGCATCGCCGCCCCCATGGTCGGCGGCATGGTCACCACCACCCTGCTTTGCCTGCTGGTGCTGCCGTTGATCTACGCCCTGACCCTGCAGTGGCGGGAGCGGCGGCGGATGACCGATCACGACGAAAAAGGAGAAACGGTATGAATGGGATTCGTATGTTCGTGGTGGCCGCCATCATCGGCCTGGCATGGCCGGTGTTCGCCGGCGCGGC
>DATLWN010000292.1:0-6024 GCA_035576305.1 Mariprofundaceae bacterium | reverse complement strand
CAAGGCCGCCCTCGGGCAGGTGCCGGGGCTGAAGGCCGGCATGTTCGCCGATGTGCAGTTCCAGACCGGCCAGACCCAGGGCATCATGATCCCCCGCTCCGCCATCGTGATGCGCTCCGACATCCCCGGCGTCTACATGGTCGAGGCCGACAACAGCGTGCATTTCCGCATGATCCGCACCGGCCGCACGTGGGGGGACAGGGTCGAGGTGCTGTCCGGTCTGTCGGCCGGGGAACGCATCGTCACATCCTCCGGCACCCCCCTGCGCACCGGCGAGCACATCGCACCGACGACCCAACCCCGATAAGCAGGGATCATCCGCATGTCCTTTGATCCGAACAAGCTGAACATCGCCGGCCGCCTGAGCTGGAAGGCCACGCACTCGCAGATCACGCCGATCGCCAGCGCGGTGATCTTCCTGATCGGGCTGGTGGCCCTGTTCGTCACGCCCCGCGAGGAGAACCCCCAGATCGACGTGCCGGCCGCCAACGTCTTCGTGCGCATGCCGGGCGCCACGCCCGAGGAGGTGCACAACCTGATCGTGCGCCCGCTGGAGATGGTGCTCAGGGAGATGCCGGGCGTCGACCATACCTTCGGCACGGCGATGGATTCCATGGGTGTGGTCACCGTGCAGTTCGACGTCGGCCAGGACAAGGAGGCCTCGCTGGTCAAGCTGTACGACCGCATCATGCACAGCCTGGACCGCATCCCGCCGGGCGCCTCGCGGCCCCTGATCAAGCCGCTGGATGTCGACGACGTGCCGATCGTGGTGCTGACCCTGTCCAGCGCCGATTACAGCGACATGCAGCTGAAGCAGCTGGCCATGCGCGTCAAGGAGCAGCTGGCACCGATCCCCGGCGTGTCGGTGGCCGATGTCGTCGGCGGCCGCGATATGCAGGTCACCGTCAACATCGATCCGGGCCGCATGGCCGCCCAGGGCATCGGCATCGAGGCCATCCAGCAGGCCCTGGATGCCGCCAACGTGGCCCTGCCGGCCGGCGCCGCCGTCGACAACAACATGGTCAAGAAGATCCATGTCGGCGGCTTTCTGCGCTCCGCCGACGACGTCGCCAACCTGGTGCTGGCCGTGCACAAGGGCCGGATCATCTATCTCAGGGACGTCGCCACCGTGACCGAGGGCCCGGGCGAGATCGACGAGGTGCACCGCGTCGGCTTCGGCCCGGCGGAGAAGGACCGGCCCAAGGGCGAATACGAGACCGCGGCGGTCAGCATCTCGCTGGCCAAGAAGCGCGGCACCAACGCCGTCGTGGTCGCCGAGCACATCCTGCAGAAGCTCGACACCCTGAAGGGCGACCTGATCCCGGATGACGTGCACGTGAACGTCAGCCGCGATTCGGGCGAGCAGGCCAACGATGCCGTGAACACGCTGGTGGAGCACCTGGGCATCGCCATCGGCACCGTGATCATCATCCTGCTGCTGTTCCTCGGCTGGCGCGAGGCGGCCATCGTCACCATGAACATCCCGCTGGTGCTGCTGATCGTGCTCGCCGTCGGCCTGATCTTCGGCCAGACCATCAACCGCATCACGCTGTTCGCGCTGATCCTGTCCCTGGGCCTGTTGGTCGACGACTCCATCGTCGTCATCGAGAACGTGCACCGCTATTTCAGCGCCGGCATCCGCCAGGCCGGGGACAAGGCCATCGCCTGCGTCAAGGCGGCCAACGAAACCGGCAAGCCGACCATCGTGGCCACGTTCGCGGTGATCCTCGCCTTCATCCCGATGGCCTTCGTCACCGGCATGATGGGCCCATACATGGCCCCGATCCCGTTCAATGCCCCGGTGGCCATGCTGGCCTCGCTGGTCATCGCCTACATGCTGACCCCCTGGGTGGCCCGCCGCTTCATGCACTGCAAGGTGGACACCGGCGCCGGCGAGGTCACGGAATCGCACGACTGGCTGGCCCGCGTCTACCTGAAGTACGCCGAGCCGCTGATCGAGCGCCCGAAGGTGCGCAAGATCTTCTTCGCCGTCACCGCGGTGCTGATGATCTTCGCCCTGTGGGAGCCGGCCTGGCAGTTCTTCCGCCCCGCAGGCATCAACGGCCCGATGACGCCCGGCACCGTCGAGCTGAAGATGCTGCCCAAGGGCAACAAGAACACCTTCAACATCACCATCGACATGCCCGCGGGCACGACGCTGGAAACCACCGACGCCGTCAGCCGCGACATCGGCGAGGTGCTGCACAATTATGCGCCAGTCACCGATTACGAGACCTATGTGGGCATGGCCGGCCCCGTCGATTTCAACGGCATGCTGCGCGGCGCCTCCGTCAAGCGCGGGCCGAACGTGGCGGAGATCCGCGTCAACCTGGTCAGCAAGCATGAGCGCAGCGAGAAGTCCGAGCAGATCGTGCTCGGCCTGCGTAAGCTGCTGGAACCGGTCGAGAAGCGCTATCCCGGCGCCAACATCAAGCTGGTCGAGGATCCGCCGGGGCCGCCGGTGCGGGCCACGTTGCTCGCCGAGATCTATGGCCCGGACTACCACGTGCTGCGCCAGATCGCCAAGCAGGTGCGCAACCGCTTCGAGCACACCTGGGATGTCGTCGATGTCGACGACTCGGTCAGCGCCGACCAGCAGGAATACCGCCTGGTCGTCAACAAGGAGAAGGCTGCGGCCAGTGGCGTGACCACCATGCAGGTGGCCAAGGTCATCCACGATTTCGTGTCCGGCTTCGACATCGGCAGCATCCATGTCGACAGCGCGCGCGATCCGGTGCTGATCCATGTGCAGATCCCGCGCAAGGACCGCATCGCCCCGCGCGATCTCGACCGCATCCACGTCGTCGGCAGGAACGGCGAGCTGATCCCGGTATCCACCATCGCCCGCATCGAGCAGGTGGTGGCCGACAAGCCGATCTACACCAAGGACGGGCACCAGGTCGTGTACGTCACCGGCGAGCCGGAAACCGGATCGCAGGTCTACCCGCTGCTGGACATGGACAAGCACCTGGACGGCGACAAGATCGCGCCGGGCGTCACCCTGAAGACCGGCGGCATGCGCTTCACGCGCACGCAGCCGGATGACACCTTCGGCTACGAGCTGTTGTGGGACGGCGAGATGCGCCTGACGCTCGACGTGTTCCGCGACCTGGGTGCGGCCTTCATCGTCGCCCTGGTGCTGATCTACCTGCTGCTGGTGGCCTACTACGGCGGCTTCACGCTGCCCCTGCTGGTGATGGGTGCGATCCCCTTGACCATGATCGGCATCTTCCCCGGGCATTTGATCACCGGCCAGCGCGATCATGCCGATCATCGAGGTGGCGGTGAACGGCTGGCCGGCGTCGTCGTGCGCAACTCGATGCTGCTGATCGACTTCATCCTCGGCTATCGCGCCGACGGCCATTCCGTCAAGGATGCCGTGATGATGGCCGGGGCCATGCGCGCCCGCCCCATCATCCTGACGGCGCTGGCGATCATCGCCGGCACCTCGATCATGATCGCCGATCCCGTGTTCGGCGGCCTGGGCGTGTCGATGGCCTTCGGCACCATCGCCTCGACCGTGCTGACCATGTTCGTGATCCCGCTGCTCTATTACCTGTGGCAGCGCGAAAAGACCTGATATCAACCCAAGGAGAACCTATGACCATTGAACGTACCATCCGCATCATCGCCGGCAGCTTCATCCTGCTGTCACTGGGCCTGGCCCACGCCTACAACGGCGCCAGCCTGTTCGACGGCCCGACCTGGCTGTGGTTCACCGCCTTCGTCGGCGCCAACCTGCTGCAATCCGGGTTCACCCGCTGGTGCCTGATGGAGCAGATCCTGAAGAAGCTGGGCATGAAGTCCGGCTGCGCCGAGGCATGAACATGACGGATCTCATGCAGCAGTACGGCGTGTATCTGTTCGTCGGCCTGATCCTGGCCTGGACGGCCTGGACGCGCTGGCTCGGCCCGCGCCTGGCGGGCGTGCGCTCCCTGTCGGCCAGCGATTACCTGAGCCACTGGCGTAAGGAGACCCATCTGTTGCTGGATGTGCGCTCGCCCGGTGAATACGCCAGCCAGCATGCGCCGGATGCCGTGCTGGTGCCGCTGGGGGATCTGCGCCAGAAACTCGACGACATCGACAAGTCCAAGCCGGTCATCTGCATCTGCGCCTCGGGCAACCGCTCGGCCATGGCCGCGACGACCCTGGCCAGGGCCGGCGTCAAAACCGTCTACAATTTTTCTGGAGGCATGGCGGCATGGGCCGCCGCCGGCCTGCCGGTCCACAGGGGCCGGTGAACGAATAATCCGCCGCACGGCGGATCTTGCGGCTTTCGGCATGTCACTGAGTCCGGAAGCACCTGCGCCTCAGGGCGTAACATCAACGCGGGAACATCCCGCGACAGGAGTGAAGACCATGGCACATGTCGTCATTATGGGCGCCGGCATCGGCGGTCTGCCCGCAGCCTACGAAATGCAAGAGGAACTGAAGAAGCTGGGCGGAGACCACCAGGTCACCGTCGTCTCCAACAACGATTATTTCCACTTCGTCCCGAGCAACCCCTGGGTTGCGGTGGGCTGGCGCACGCGCGAGGAGATCACCATCCCGCTGGCCGGCGTGCTGGCCAAGAAGGGCATCAACTTCGTCTCCGCCGGCGCCCGCGAGCTGCATCCGAAGGAGAACAAGCTGGTGCTCGGCAACGGCAAGAACCTGGACTACGACTACCTGATCATCGCCACGGGCCCGCGCCTGGCCTTCGAGCTGGTCGAGGGGCTCGGGCCGGAGGGCGGGCATAGCCACTCGATCTGCCATGTCGACCATGCCGAGGAGGCGTACAACGCCTTCGAGGAGTTCTGCAAGAATCCCGGCCCGATCGTCATCGGTGCCGTGCAGGGTGCCTCCTGCTACGGCCCGGCCTATGAGTTCGCGATGATCGTGGATACCGAGCTGCGCCGGCGCAAGATCCGCAACAAGGCGCCGATGACCTTCATCACGCCGGAGCCGTATATCGGCCATCTGGGCCTGAACGGCGTCGAGGATTCCAAGGCCATGCTCGAATCCGAGCTGCGCAAGCGGGACATCAAGTTCATCACCAACTGCAAGACGCTCAAGATCACGGCCGACGAGCTCCATTACGAGGAGGTGGACCGCAAGGGCGAGAAGATCGCCGAGGGCGTGCTGCCGCACAAGTACACCATGCTGCTGCCCGCCTTCCGCGGCACGCCCGTGGTCGCCAACACCGAGGGACTGGCCAATCCGCTGGGCTTTGCGCTGATCAACGAGTTCCAGCAGAACCCGACCTACGCCAACATCTTCTCCACCGGCGTCATCGTGGCCATCCCGCCCGCCGACACCAGCTGCCCGTTGCCGGTCGGCACGCCGAAGACCGGCTACATGATCGAGTCGATGACCACGGCCGCCGTGCACAACATCATCCATGCCATCAAGGGCGAGAAGCCGGAGGTCACCGGCACCTGGGGCGCGATCTGCCTGGCCGACCTCGGCGACCGCGGCGTGGCCTTCGTGGCCATCCCGCAGATCCCGCCGCGCAATGTCGTCTGGGCCAGCGCCGGCAAATGGGTGCACGCCGCCAAGGTGATGTTCGAGAAGTACTTCATGCGCAAGATGCGCATCGGCAAGTCCGAGCCGTACTACGAGAAGTGGATCACGAAGACGCTCGGCATCACCCGCCTGACCGAAAAGGACTGAGATGCTGCGGGTCGTGCATGAGGGCGGCGCGCGCTTCCGGGCGGACTGCCGCGGTCACAGCCTGACCCTCGACCAGCCCGAGGAGGATGCCGGCAGCGATGCCGGCATGACTCCGCCGGAGCTGTTCGCCGCTTCGCTGGCCGGCTGCGTCGGCTACTATGTCGCCCGCTACTGCCAGCAGGCGGACATCGACACCGCGGGCCTCGCGGCCGATTGCGACTGGTCGGTGGCCGAGCACCCGCACCGCATCGGCGCGCTACGGGTGGGCATCACCCTGCCGGGGCTGCCGGACAACCGGAGAAAGGCCGTGGAGCGCGCCGCATCCCTGTGCCTGATCCATGCCACGCTGCAGCATGAGCCACAGGTGCACAT
>DATLWN010000291.1:0-2302 GCA_035576305.1 Mariprofundaceae bacterium | reverse complement strand
ACTACGGGCCATCCCGCATATACCGAAGTATAGGGTGGTGCGTGTGGCTGGGGTGGGAAGAAGGAGGATGGATGCAGGTCCGATTCTGGGGGGTGCGCGGCTCGATCGCCGTGCCAGGGCCGAATACAGTGCGTTACGGCGGCAACACCACATGCATCGAGGTACTGACGAACAGCGGCGAACGACTGATCCTGGATGCCGGCACCGGCATCTTTCCCCTGGCCCGCGCGCTCGCATCCGAGATGCCGCTGTCGGCGCATATCTTCATCACCCATACGCATTGGGACCACATCCAGGGCCTGCCGTTCTTCACGCCCCTGTTCGCACCGGGCAACCGCGTCCGCATCTACGGTGCGTTCGATCCGGTGGCCGGCCGCGGCATCGACGATATCCTTTCCGTGCAGATGCAGCACCGCTTTTATCCGGTGGGTGAGAACGAACTGAAGGCGGATGTGAAGAGCACCTCGCTGCAGGACGGCGAGCAGGTGCGCATCGGCGGGGCCACGATCACGCCGGTGGTTATGAACCATCCGGTGATCAATTTCGGCTACCGCATCGAGGCCGACGGCCAGTCGCTGTTCTTCACCGGTGATCACGAACCGTTCGGCAACGACCACGATCCGTCGAGTGCGGCCCATGCGCGCAGGCAGAAACAGGTGGAAGAGCTTCACGGGCGCCTGATTGAGGCCATCCGGGATGTGGACATGCTGATCGCCGACAGCGCCTACACCGAAGACGAACTCGCCTCCAAACGCGGCTGGGGGCACGGCACCCATGATTCGAGCATCGACCTGGCGAAGGCTGCCGGCATCAAGACCCTGGTGATGACCCACCACGAGCCGACACGCTCGGACGATGCCCTGGACGAGCTGTTCCTGAAGATTCGCAAGCGCCACGGCCACAAGCTGGAGCTGGTGATGGCCCATGAGGGCATGGTGCTGGAGCCCTGACCGGCCCGGGGGATCAATAGGGCTTCTTGCGCCCCTTGCCGCCCGGCCGCCCGGTATTGCCGTGCCGGATGCGTCCCGGTCCGGTCCGGTGCTGGCCGCCATGGTGACGGGGTTTTCCGCGTCCGCCCTTGGCCGGGCGGGTGTGCAGCCGTTCCATCGTGCGCTTCAGGCGCTCTCCGCGCAGACCGATGGTCTCCGGGCCGGCGACGGACTGCCTGTCCATCAGCATCGACAGCAGCTTGTGCGCCAGGTGCGCCGGATCCATCTCCTCGGCCAGCAGCTGCAGCAGCGGGGCTGCACCCTCGTGCAGCGGCTGGTGGCGGATCGCCTCGGCCAGGCGCTCGGCCGCCGAGGCCCGCATCTCGGTGCCGGTCGGGATCAGCGACTGGGTCATGGCCTTGCCGGTCTGCTGCTGGATGCGCCGGATCTCGCGCAGCTCCATCGGCGTCACCAGTGTCACGGCCATGCCCTTGCGCCCGGCACGCCCGGTGCGGCCGATGCGGTGCACATAGCTCTCGGGGTTGAAGGCGATATGGTAGTTGAACACGTGGGTGACGTCGGAGACGTCCAGTCCGCGCGCCGCCACGTCGGTGGCGACAAGGATCTCGGCATTGCGGCGGAAGGCGGCGATGGCCTTCTCGCGCTGGCGCTGGTCCATGTCGCCATGCAGCGCCAGCGAGGCGTAGCCCTGGGCCTGCAGCAGGGCGTTGACCCGGTCGACCTCGCTCTTGGTGCGGCAGAAGATGATGCTCTTCTCCGCCTCGAGGCTGTCGATCAGGCGGATGGTGGCATCGTCGCGCTCGGATTCCTCGATGACGTAGTAATGCTGGCTGATGTCCTTGTTCGTGGCCTCGGAGCTGGTGACGGTGACCGTGGCCGGGTCGTGCAGGATCTGTCTGGCCAGCTGCCGGATCGGCGCGGGCATGGTGGCCGAGAACAGCAGCGTCTGCCGAGGCTCCGGCAGATGCGCGAAGATCTCGCGGATATCGTCAAGGAAGCCCATGTCGAGCATCTCGTCGGCCTCGTCGAGCACGACGATGGATGGGGCGAAGCGGCGCAGGCTGCCGCCCTTCAGCAGGTCGAGCAGGCGTCCCGGCGTGGCCACGACCACCTGGGCCCCGCGCTCGATGTGCTCGATCTGGCGGTGGTAGGGTTGGCCGCCGTAGACGGTGGCCGTGTGGATCCGGGCATGCCGGCCCAGGCGGTGCAGCTCGTCGCTGACCTGCGTGGCCAGTTCGCGCGTCGGCGTGATGACCAACAGGCCCACGCCCTTGCGGCGGGCTATGCGGCTCATGGCCGGCAGGCCGAAGGCCGCCGTCTTACCGGTACCGGTGTGAGCCTGTCCGATCAGA
>DATLWN010000290.1:0-5189 GCA_035576305.1 Mariprofundaceae bacterium | reverse complement strand
TTGCCCCAGCATCCAACCGATGCGCGGGACCAGGGCCAGCCACGAACGGCGGGACAGGGTGGGGCGCCGCTTCAGCGGCGAGCCGTGGCGCAACCGGTGCAGGATCGCCCGGCCGCCGCAGAGCGTGGCGATGCTTTGCAGGCGCAACCGCAACGGCAGGTGGATCGGCAGGGCGCGGGCCTGGCGGAACATCTCGTCGGTGAAGGCGATGGCCGCATCGAGGGCGGGGCGCAGGGTTCGCTCGTCCGCGCCACCCTCCAGCAGCTGCTCGGAATCCAGGCCTGCATGCTTCAGCCATTGTTCGCACAGGTAGCAGCGTCCCCTGGCCAGGTCGATGGACAGGTCCTGCCAGAAATTGGCCAGTTGCAGCGCGGTGCACAGCTGGTCGGAGGCCGCGATCGCCGCAGGGTCGCGGATGCCGTGCAGGGCCAGCAGCAGGCGGCCGACGGGATTGGCCGAATGGCGGCAGTAGAACAGCAGCTCATCCGGGCTGGCATAGGCATGGATGCTGACATCCATGCGGAAGGCCACGAGCAGGTCGTGCAGCGGCTCCAGCGGCAGCTTGAAGCGGCGGATGGCATCGCCGAGCGCCAGGAAGACCGGATGGTCCAGCGGCTCGGAGACACAGCGGTCGAGGAGCGATTCCCAGGCGTCCAGGCGCTTGAGCCGGACCTCGGGGCTGGCATCACCCTCATCGGCGATGTCGTCTGCATGGCGGGCAAAGGCATAGATGGCAGCCACGGCGGGCCGCAGGTCCGGGGGCAGCAGGCGCGAGGCGGTGGGAAAGTTTTCGTAGTGGCTTCGTGCCAGGCCCAGGCAATGCTGGTAGGCTTGGCTTATTTCCGGGCTCGCGTGCGGCATGGCTGCATGGTGGCGGCATGCCCGGTGTCCGGCAAGTCATCGTTGTCACGGAGGTCGGTTTGGGCGATTCGACGCATGCCAATGGTCCGCGGGTGGCCATCGTCGGCGGCGGCATCATCGGCTGCCTGACCGCCTGGCGCCTGAGGCTATTGGGTGCCGAGCCGCTGGTGCTCGACCGCGGACCGATCGGCGCCGAATCATCCTGGGCCGGGGCCGGCATCCTGAGTCCGATCCACCCCTGGCTGTATCCGGATGCCTTCGGCCATCTGGTCAACGCCAGCCTGGAGCTGTATCCCGAATTCGTGCGCGAGCTGGAGGACATCGCCGGCATGTCCGTCGAATGGTGCCGCAGCGGCCTGATGATCCCCGTGTTTGCCTCGGATAAGGTGGACCACCGGCCGGCCGCGATGGCCTGGTCGGAGCGCTTCGGCTGGAGGCTGGAGCGCCTGTCCGCCGCGGATGCCCGGCTCAGCGAACCGGCCGTTTCCCCCGAGCTGACCGGTGCCATGCTGTGGCCCGAGGTGGGGCAGGTGCGCAATCCGAGGCTGCTGCAGGCCGCCAGCCGGGCCATGCAGGCCCTCGGCGTGGAGGTGCGTGAGCATGTCGAGGTGGCCGGGCTGGTCGAACGGGATGGCGGGGTGGCCGGTGTGCGCCTGGCCAGCGGCGAGCAGATCGCTGCCGATGCCGTGCTGCTGGCCGCCGGCAGCTGGAGCGGGGGACTGTCCGGGGCGATGGGGCTGACCCTGCCGGTCAGGCCGGTCAAGGGGCAGATCGTGCTGCTGCATTGCGAGCCAGACACGGTCCGCCACATCGTCAAGCACGACGATGCCTATTTCGTGCCCCGCCTGGACGGGCGGGTACTCGTCGGCGCCAGCCTCGAGGATGCCGGATTCCAGCGCGGCAACACGGTGGCCGAGGTGGGCCGGCTGCTCGATGCGGTGCGGCGGATCATGCCGGCCCTTGCCGAAGCCGAGATCGAGCGGCAGTGGATGGGCTTCCGCCCGGGCAGCCCGGACGGGCTTCCCTATCTGGGGCCGGTGGCGGGACGGCGCAACCTGTGGGTGTCCACCGGCCATTACCGCAACGGGGTGGTGCTGGCCCCGGTCAGCGCCGAGCTGATCGCCCGCTGGATCATGGGCGAGAAGCCGTCGCTGCCGATGGACGCGTTCAGCCCAGAGCGCATGCCGGTCAGCCGTCCGCATATCGGCTATCCGCGGCGCGCCTAAGGCCTTTCGCGGGGCATCTTGCTTCTTTGCAGGCGCTGCCTATAATGCGCAAGGTCTAAAAGTGAGCCGCGGCTCGCTTTTTTTGTTTTTGGAGTGCCGGGACACATGGAATCAAGGATCAGGGATCTGGTGCTGCCGATCGCCAGTGAGCTCGGTGTCGAGGTGCTGAAGGTGCGTCTGGGCGGCGGTGGCCGCACCCGTCTGGTGCAGATCATCGTGGACCGGCGCGGCGGCGTGGACAGCGATGCGCTGGAACGCATCAGCCGCGGGGTGTCGCTGCAGCTGGATGCCGAGGACCTGATCCCGGGCGCCTATCGCCTGGAGGTCAGCTCCCCCGGTTTCGACTGGCCGCTGGCCACGCCGGAGGATTACGCCCGCTACGAGGGCGACTGGCTGAAGGTGGACATGGACGACGGCCGCTCCGTCGAGGGCTATAACCGCGGCTGGGATGAGGATGCCGTCCTGCTCGAAGGGGCGGATGGGAAGGATTTGAGCGTGCCCCGCCAGCAGGTGGTGCGCGTGGTCAGGGCGATCAACTGGAAGGATGTCGCCCGCAGCAAGCGATAAACGGGCCGGGGCCCGAGATCATGACAAAAGGGGTTGGACAGCGATGAACCTGGAGATGTTGCATGTGGCCGATGCCGTGGCCCGCGAGAAGTCGGTCGATCGCGAACTGGTGCTGGAGGCCATGGAACAGGCCATGAAGACGGCGGCGCGGCGCACCTACGGCACGAAGCATGTCGAGGCCAGCATCGACCGCGCCACGGGCGAGATCAGCCTGTACCACGTGCGCACCGTGGTCGAGGAGGTCGAGGATGAGGAGAACGAGCTGACGCTGGACGAGGCCAAGAAGCTGAATGCCGAGGCCACGCTCGGCTTCGAGTTCCACGAGTCGCTGCCGCCGATCGAGATGGGGCGCGTGGCGGCGCAGACCGCCAAGCAGGTGATCAACCAGAAGATCCGCGAGGCCGAGCGCGAGCGGGTGATCGAGGAATACGAGCCGAAGGTCGGCCAGCTGATCACCGGCATCGTCAAGCGCGTCGAGCGCGGCAATGTCTATGTGGACCTCGGCCGCGGCGAGGCGGTGATGTACCGCGAGGACATGCTGCCGCGCGAATCCTACCGCCAGG
Organism: Mariprofundaceae bacterium; assembly: GCA_035576305.1. Classification (GTDB taxonomy): domain Bacteria; phylum Pseudomonadota; class Zetaproteobacteria; order Mariprofundales; family Mariprofundaceae; genus DATLWN01. The sequence goes on along the minus strand of DATLWN010000290.1, from coordinate 1,972 downwards.
GCGACCGCGTGCGCGCCTTCCTGCGCGAGGTGCGCAACCAGCCGCGCGGGCCGCTGGTGTTCATCTCCCGTGCCGATGCGGGCATGGTGATGCGCCTGTTCGAGCAGGAGGTGCCGGAGATCCAGGACGGCTTGGTGGCCATCCAGGCCATCGCCCGTGATCCGGGTTCGCGCAGCAAGATCGCGGTGATCTCCAACGATCCGAGCGTGGATCCGGTCGGTGCCTGCGTCGGCATGCGCGGTGCGCGCGTGCAGGCCGTGGTCAACGAGCTGCACGGCGAGCGCATCGACATCATCGAATGGACGGCCGATCCGGCCGCCTTCGTGGTCAATGCCCTGGCCCCGGCCAAGATCGACCGTGTGCTGGTCGACGAGGGCCGCAACACCATCGAGGTGGCGGTCAACGAGGAGAACCTGGCCATCGCCATCGGCCGCCGCGGCCAGAACGTGCGTCTGGCCTCGCAGCTGACGGGCTGGAACATCGAGATCATGACCACCGGCGAGGAGATGCAGCGGCGCAAGGAGGAGGTCGAGGAGGCGCGCGTCACCTTCCGCGCGGCCCTGGATATCGACGAGGACTTTGCCGACCTCTTGGTGACCGAGGGCTTCATCACGCTGGATGATCTGGCCTATTGCCCGATCGAGGAGATCACCGCCATCGAGGGGCTCGACGAGGAGCTGGCGGCCGAGCTGCAGAACCGTGCGCGCAACGCCCTGCTGAACCGGGCGCTGAGCCAGAGCGAGGCGGAGGGCGGCGGTACGCCCCTGCTCGATCTGAAGGGCATGACGACCGAGATCGCCGAGCAGCTGGCAGCACGGGATATCGTGTCCGTGGAGATGCTGGCCGATGCGGCCGCCGATGAGCTGGACGGTATCGTCGGCCTGTCGCGCGAAGAGGCCGAGGCATTGATCATCGCGGCACGCGAGGCGAGCGGCTGGTTTGACTGATCCCGTCGCGGCCGGCGGCATGGACGGCGAAACGGGGCCGGTGCGCAGCTGTTTCGCCTGCCGCACCCACGGAAGCAGGGAGGATATGCTGCGCATCGTGGTCGACGGCGACGGGCAGCTCTGGCCCGATCTGCTTCGACAGGCCCCGGGGCGCGGCGCCTACCTGTGCATGCAGAAGGCATGCTGGTCGAAGTTGAGCGACAAGCGCTTCGGGGCGCTGAAGGCGAAATTCGATCTGGCGGCGGGGCAATGGGCACCGTTTCGCGGTCGGTTGCACGATGCGCTGCGGGGTCGGATCCGCCAATTGCTGAGCCGGCTGAGGTCCACGGCGGCCATTGGCAGGGATGCAGGGATGCAGCATTTGTGGAAGAATGCGCCCATGCTTCTGCTGGTGGCCAGCGATGCCGGAGAGGCCCTGGTCCGGCAGTTGCGCGAGGCCGAGGCCAAGCGCCGGCAGGCCGGGGTGGATACGCGCTGGTGTACGGCCCCGGCATCGGGGCAGTTGGGGGAATGGCTGGGCCGGGACAAGGTGTCGGTGCTGGTGCTCGATGCATCGCCCCAGGCCGGAAAGCTGGAGCAGGCCTGTGCCTGGCTCCGGTGTGTGAACGAAGCGGAGTGATACGATTATATGTCCGATATACGCATTCTTGATCTGGCGAAAGAGATGAAGCTCGACGTGGCCGAGGTGCTGCGCGCCGCCACGTCGTGCGGGGTGGCCGCCTCCGGGCCAACCGCCAAGCTGGACGACAACGACCGTAAGAAGATCACGGTCTACCTGACCAGAAGGGATGCGTCCGTGGGCAAGCCCGACGGCAAGAAGACCCTGACCCTGAACAAGCCGATGGTGGCCGGACAGCCCCGCGGCGGCAATGTCGAGGGCCGGGGTCATACCGTGCAGGTGGAGGTCCGCCGCCGCCGCCGTCCCGGGCAGTCCGCCGCTTCCGAGGCTGCGCCGGCAGCCGAGGCTGCAGGTGCAGCTGTTGCCGCGATGCGCCCGGCGGAACGGGCGGAGAAGGCCATGGAGC
>DATLWN010000289.1:0-2118 GCA_035576305.1 Mariprofundaceae bacterium | reverse complement strand
CCTGATCGGCAATCTGGCGCGCCTGGACAGGCTGGACTGGCTGGAAGCCGGGGCCGAGCTCGATGGCGCGGCGGTGATGCCGCTGGATGGGGCCACGCTGTTCCTGCCGCTGGCGGGGCTCGTGGACGTGGGCGAGGAGCTGGCGCGCCTGGCCAAGCAGCAGACGAAGCTGGACAAGGACATCGCCGTGTTCGAGGGCAAGCTCGGCAATGCCAGCTTCCGCGGCAATGCGCCGGCCGAGGTCGTGGCCGAGGTCGAGGACAAGCTCGACAAGGCACGCGCGGCCCGCTCCGAGATCGAATCGGCGATGGCGAGACTGCACGCCCTGTCCTGAGAACGATCCCCGCCTTGGTCATGGCGGCTTGATTCCGCCCTCCAGGGGGGAATGCCCGCCATTGACCATCGGGGGGGATGACCTAATATCGGCCGCCCATGATTGTTGCTGAGCGACTATCCCGTTATTACGGTGATCTTATGGCCGTCGGCGATCTTTCCTTCCATGTGCGCAAGGGTGAGGTCATGGGCCTGCTGGGTCCCAATGGCGCCGGCAAGTCGACGACGCTGATGATGCTGACCGGCTTTCTGCCGCCATCCGCCGGCGCGGCCACGGTGGCCGGCATCCCCCTCGACGACACCCTGAGCATCCGCCGCAAGATCGGCTACCTGCCGGAGAACGCGCCGTCCTATACGGACCTGGACGTGCGTTCGCACCTGCGCTTCATCGGGCGCATGCACGGGCTGCCCGCCGGCACCCTGCGCGACCGCCTGGATGCGGTGGCCCGGCTGTGCGGCCTGGAGGATGTGATATCCCGGCGCATCGACGAGCTGTCCAAGGGCTACCGCCAGCGCGTGGGCCTGGCCGCCAGCATGCTGCACGACCCGGAGTGCCTGATCCTGGACGAGCCGACCACCGGACTGGATCCGAACCAGATCGTCGAGGTGCGCCACCTGATCCGCCGCATCGGCGAGCACAAGACGGTGCTGTTGTCCTCGCACGTGTTGAGCGAGGTGCAGGCCGCCTGCGACCGCATCATGATCATCGACCAGGGCCGTCTGCGCGCGATCGGCACGCCGGCCGAGCTGGCCGGGCGGATGCGTGGCGGCGCGGTGTTGAGGCTGCGCCTGAAGCAGGGGGCGGAGGCCATGCTGCAACGCCTGGAGGCGCTGTTGCCGGATGTGACCGTGCAGGCCGTGCGCGTGGATGACCCCCAGGCCATGACGCTGCAGCACCCCGATGCCGACGCGCCGCTGGCCGAGTCGGTGTTCCGGGCGGCGGTGGACGCCGGGGCGGTGATCGTCGAGATGACCCCGGAGGCGGCCACGCTGGAGGATGTGTTCCGGCGCATGACCGGAGGCCGGGCATGAGTCGGGTGCTGGCCATCGTCTGGAAGGAATGGCGGCAGAGCATCGACACGCCGATGGGCTATGTCGTGGCCGTGGCCTTCCTGCTGGCCTCGGGATTCTTCTTCGGCAACACGCTGTTCCTCGTCGGACAGGCCGATATGCGGGGCTATTTCCAGGTGCTGCCGATGCTGTTCATGTTCTTCATCCCGGCGCTGACGATGCGCCTGCTGGCCGAGGAGCGGCATGCGGGCACCTTCGAGCTCCTGGCGACCCTGCCGGTGCGTGAGGTGGAGATCGTGGCCGGCAAGCTGATGGCGGTGCTGCTGCAGCTGATGCTGATGCTGGCGCTGACCCTGGTGTATCCGGCCAGCCTTTCGATGCTCGGCAACGTCGATGGCGGTGCCGTGGCGGCAGCCTATCTGGGGGCGCTGTTGCTGGCCGGTGCCTACGCGGCGATCTGCCTGTTCGCGTCCTCGCTGACGCGCAATGCCGTCGTGGCCTACGTGCTCGGCTTCGGCATGCTGCTGTTCTTTTTCCTGATCGGACAGGCCTCGCCGGAATTCTCGTCGGCGATGCAGGACTGGCTGACGCTGGTCAATCCGGTCAACCGCTACCAGTCCATGCTGCGCGGCGTGGTCAGCCTCGGGGATGTGCTGTTCATGCTGATGCTGACGCTGGTGTTCGCCGGCCTGACGCGATTCCAGCTCGAGCGCAGGAAGTGGTCGTGATGGCGGATACACCGATACCCGAATCCGGGCCGGCGGCGCAGATGGT
>DATLWN010000288.1:0-2813 GCA_035576305.1 Mariprofundaceae bacterium | reverse complement strand
ATCGGCCAGCTGCTGCAGGTAGCTGTCGATGGCATCAGCCAGCCGCCACGACTCAGCCGGCATCCGGGTCTGCGACCTCGAAACGAGAGCCGCCGAGGGCCTTGGCCACATACATGGCCTGGTCGGCAAGCTCGATCAGTTCGCGCACCTGCATATCCTTCTCCGGCGGGGATATCGCCACACCCATACTGATGCCGACGCTCTCGTCGTCGATGGCGATGCCGTCACAGGCCTTGACGATGCGCTCGGCGATCTCGACCGCCTTGTCACGACCGCAACCGGGCAGCAGCAGCACGAATTCATCGCCGCCCATGCGGATCAGGGGATCCTGGGAACGCACGAAGCGGCGCGCCGACTGGCACACCTGTTCCAGCACCGCATCCCCTTTCTCGTGGCCATACCGGTCGTTGACCACCTTGAGGTCATCCACGTCCAGGTACAGGCAGGCGACCGGGGCACCCTCGCCGAACCACTGCGACAGCGGCTGGTGGCTGTGCGGCTGCAGGAAACGACGGTTGCGGCTGCCGGTCAGCGAATCGGTCACGGCCAGTCGCGCCAGGCGCTCCCTTGCCACGGCGTTCTCCAGGCTCAGGCCGACGACCTGGGCCAGATGCTGCAGAAAATCCGTGGCCTGGTCCGGGCGGAAACGCTCCGCATTGTCCGAACCGATGCCCAGCACGCCGAACGGCCGCTCCAGATCGCCCAGAGTCAACAGCGCCAGGGAGCCGATATGATTGTCCCGCTCATGCAGCCATTCGAAGGTGCGCTTCGGCGTCACGCGGATCAGGCGCACGTGATCCTTGTCCAGCCCGGCCCGTGCGATCTCTCCGTTCTCCAGCCAGATCAGGTCGTGATCGGACAGGGCATCGAGCTTGCGCCCGCCCATGAAACTGGAGCGGTCGAACCAGAAACGCACCAGATCCAGCTCGAAGCCCGAGCGCAGGCCGCGCAACAGCACGAAGCACAGATCCTCGGGATCGGTCGCGGACAACACCTGCGATTCCAGCTCGAACAGGCGGGAGAACAACCGTTCGTTATCGCGCAGCCGCTTCATGACCTCGGACACATACTGGCGCAGCGCCCGGTTCTCCTCGGTCAGCTGCTGCATCCGGCGCACCGACATGTCCTCGACGGTGGCCTGGCCCTTCGATCGCTTGGAATCGCTCATGGCGCCTCCTCCTCGATCAGGATGCGCCATGGGGCATCAGGCCGGCGGACGAGATACAGGCGCTTGCGCCCGCTGTCCTTGAAATTGCTCGAATCGTAATGCTGCATGAATTCGACGACCGCGATCTCGCCTTCCGGCCACGCGTTCGGATCGCGGATGATGGTCATATCGTCCAGGCTCACCTTGATGAAGTGCTTGGCCGCGTTGACCCGCCGCTTGTAGCTCGACCATGAGGCCAGGTTCCGTTTGCCGGCGCGGAAATTCTTGTCGTAATGGCTCAGGTAGGCATCCGCATTCAGCGATTCCCAGTCCTGGACCCAGCCGTCGATCGCCTGATGGATCGAGGCCAGTTCCGGGGACGGGGTCTTGGCATCGGTGAACGGGATATTCTCGCCGACGATGACCCAGCTGCGGCCGGGATGCACGTAGTCCTGCACCGCCAGCAGGCGGGGATTGGGCAGGGCGAAACAGCCCTCGGTATCGCGCGGCGGCCGCCGGCCGACCCCTTCCGCATAGCCGTGCATCCAGATACCGTGCCCGTCCTTGCCGTGCAGCGTATCCAGGGCATTGGGATAATCGGTCGGGAAGGCCACGGGACCGTACTTGTCCAGCAGCGCCTTGCTCGCCAGGCGTTCGACAAAGCGATAGACGCCGTTGGGCGTGCGGCCATCCCCCTCCGATTCCTTGTCGCCGTCATGGGAGCCGGTCGCGACGTATTCGTCGTCCACCCGCGTCAGGCCGCCGTCCGCCCCGCGCTTGTAGATGAACAGGCGCGAGCGTCCCTTGTCGACGACGAACAGGGTGTCGATGTACGAACCGAGCTGCAGCACGCTGCTGGGGACGCCGGCGGTGACGCCATCGAGCTTGTCGGCGAAGGCATGCAGCCTCGCCTCGGCCTCGCCCAGGCCGGGTACCAGGCTGGCGGCGGCCAGTTTCTCGGACGCCTGGCGCACCGAGCGCGCGTAATCCCCGGCACGCTCGACGTCGGAAACCGCCTTGCGCCGGTGGGCCTCGGCCTCCAGCAGGGCGACCAGCGGATCATCGGCGAACTGCTGGTTGTCGAGGTTGAGCAGCGCCTGATCCGGCTCGTCGGCATCCAGCGCCAGCGTCGCCAGCAGGATGGAGCGCTCCTTCGGTGCCAGGGCACGCACGATCGGGTCCTTGTTCGCCTCAAGGGCCTGCTGCACCTTCAGCCGCACGTTCGGCGACAGGGGGCTCTCGGAGGCCATGGCGACGGGGGCCACGGCCCCGATCAGGGCCAATGCCAGTACGGATCTACAGATCGGCTTCACGGGTGATCTCCCATCGGCCGTGGATCTTCGCGAATTCCAGCAGCTTGCGCGTATCCTCGCGGTAATCGTTGGACTCGAAGTGCTCGTCGAAGCTCAGCTGCGCGCGTTTTCCCGCCAGAAGCGACTTGAAGACCACGTGCTTCGCGCCGACATGGATGAAATCCTTGGCCATGATGACGCGGCGCTTGTAGCGCTTCCAGGCCGCATGGGTGGTATGCGCATCCGGGGTGAACCCGTCGCTGTATGCGGCGAAATAGCCGTCCAGATCGCGTGCGCTCCAGGCCGCACGCCAGCCCTCGAAGGCCTTCACGACATCCGCCTGGTCGGACGATGCGGCGGCCGGCACCGCCGCC
>DATLWN010000287.1:0-10715 GCA_035576305.1 Mariprofundaceae bacterium | reverse complement strand
ACCTACTCCTTTTTCACCACGACGGCCTTCACCGCCGCCAGAAAATCATCGACATCCTTGAACTCGCGGTACACCGAGGCGAAGCGCACATAGGCCACGCCGTCCAGCTTCTGCAGTTGCTCCATCACGAAGGCGCCGATGGTGGCCGACGGCACCTCGGGCTCGCCCAGCTCGCGCACGGCGCGCAGCACGGCATTGACCCCGTGCTCGATGGCCTCGGCCGACACCGGCCGCTTCTCCAGCGCCTTCTGCATGCCGGTGCGCAGGCGCCCGACATCGAAGGGCTGGCGCGTGCCGTCCTTCTTGACCACCAGCGGCAGGCGCAGGTCGGCCCGCTCGAAGGTGGAGAAGCGCTTGCCGCAGGCCTCGCATTCGCGACGGCGGCGCACCGCGCCGCCCTCCTCGACCACGCGGGAATCGATGACCCGCGTATCCGGGTGAGCGCAGAACGGACAGTGCATGCGTGTTGCCGGCGCTTAGTCCTGGTAGATCGGGAAGCGATCGGTCAGGGCGCGCACCTCGGCCCGCACGGCCTCGCGCACCGCCGCATCCTCGGGCGCGTCCAGCACCTTCAGGATCAGCTGGCCGATCAGCCGCGCCTCGGCCGCACCCATGCCGCGGGTGGTGATGGCCGAGGTGCCGATGCGGATGCCGCTGGTCACGAACGGCGAGGCGGTGTCGAACGGCACCGTGTTCTTGTTCGTGGTGATGCCGGCCGCCTCCAGCGCCTCCTCGGCCTGCTTGCCGGTCAGGTTGTGCGGGCGCAGGTCGACGCGGAACATGTGGCAGTCGGTGCCGCCGGAGACGATGCGCAGGCCGCCACCCGCCAGCACCTCGGCCAAGGCGCGCGCATTGGCGATGACCTGCTTCTGGTCGGCGCGGAAGCGCTCACCGAGCGCCTCGCCGAAGGCCACGGGCTTGGCGGCGATCACGTGCATCAGCGGCCCGCCCTGGATGCCCGGGAAGATGCGGCTGTTGATCTTCTTCGCCAGCTCCTCGTCGTCGGTCAGGATCATGCCGCCCCTGGGACCCCGGAGCGTCTTGTGCGTCGTGGTGGTGATCACGTGCGCATGGCCCACCGGCGACGGGTAGGCCCCGGCCGCGATCAGGCCGGCGTAGTGGGCCATGTCCACCATCAGCACGGCGCCGACCTCGTCGGCAATGGCGCGCATGCGTGCGAAATCGATCTCACGCTCGTAGGCCGAGGCACCGCCGATGATCATCTTCGGCTTATGCTCCCTGGCCAGGGCCTCCATGGCGTCGTAGTCGATGCGGTCGTCGGACTCGCGCACGCCGTAGGCCACGACCTGGTACAGCCGGCCGGAGAAGTTCACCGGGCTGCCGTGGGTCAGATGCCCGCCGTGCGACAGGTCCATGCCCATCACGACATCGCCCGGCTGCAGCAGCGCCATGTACACCGCCATGTTGGCCTGCGAGCCCGAGTGCGGCTGCACGTTGGCGTATTTGATGCCGAACAGCTCGCAGGCGCGCTCCTGCGCCAGGCGCTCGACCACGTCCACATGCTCGCAGCCGCCGTAGTAGCGGCGGCCCGGATAGCCCTCGGCATACTTGTTGGTCAGCACCGATCCCTGTGCCTGCAGCACCGCCTTCGAGACGATGTTCTCGCTGGCGATCAGCTCCAGCGTGTGCCGCTGGCGCTCCAGTTCGGCCTCGATGGCCTCGATCACCGCGGAATCGCCCAGCGGCTCGTTAAAGAAATCGGATCGATCTGACATGTCTTCTCCCTGTGTATCACCCGGTGCGGATATCGCGCCGTATTATGGACAATGCGCACCCCCCCGTCATCCGCGACCTGAAACGCAGCGAGGGCCCCCACGGGAGCCCTCGCAACAAGCCCGAAGGCGCCGGGGATCAGCGACGCTTCTCGGAGATACGCGCGGCCTTGCCCTGCAGGTTGCGCAGGTAGTAGAGCTTGGCGCGGCGCACGCGGCCGTGGCGCACCAGCTCGATCTTCTCGAGCATCGGCGAGTGCAGCGGGAACACGCGCTCCACGCCGACGCCGTTCGAGATCTTGCGCACCGTGAAGCTGCTGGAGATGCCGTTGTTGTGGCGGGCGATCACGACGCCCTCGTAGGCCTGCACGCGCTCGCGGCGCTCCTGCTTGCCGCCCTTCGCTTCCTTGTAGTCGACGACGCGCACATTGACGCGCACGGTGTCGCCCTCGCGGAAATCCGGGATATCGCTGCGCAACTGGTCCTTCGTAATCTCATCCAAAGCACGCATGTTCGTTGCCTCCAAAACTATCGCCGCAGCCGGTCCAGGTAGATGGCCAAGGCCGCCCTGACCGAAAGGTGGCGAACCATACCGGTCCCTTCGATCGGTGACAACCATCCAGTTGGCTTCTGTAGCGATTTGACATCGAGCCCCCAGCCGGTGCCGAACACGATCAGATGCCGCCCGGGCATCTCGCCGAGCGCTTCGACATCGGTGGTTTCCCGCTCCGGCGGGCTGGACGAGGTGAACCACACCGAGCCCCCGTCCATGGCGGCCACCGCCTCGTCGAGGGTGTGCACCAATTGCACGGAGGCCAGCGACCGCCCGCGGCCGGGGTTGCGGCCACCGCCCTCGCCCTCTTGCCAGTAACCGCGCATCTCGTCGACGAAGGCATGCATGCCGTCGGCCGGATGCACCAGGAACACCGGTGCGACGTCATAGAAGGTGCAGCTGCGCGCGAAATCGTGCACGTCCATGGAGGTGATGGCCGTCGTGCTCGTCTCACCCAGTCGGTTCAGCACCGGATGGTGCACCAGCGCCACGGCGATGCGCGGCTCAGCCACGGTGCTTCTTGGAGCGTTTCAGCGCCTCGGCACGGCGCCACTTCCCGATCTCGGCATGGTTGCCGGACAGCAGCACCTCGGGTACCCGCTGCCCCTCGAACACCTCCGGACGCGTGTAATGCGGCCAGTCAAGCAGCCCCTCGTCCGCGAACGAGTCCTGCACCGCGGACTCGGCATCGCCGAGCGCCCCCGGCAGCAGCCGGATCACCGCATCGAGCACGCATAGCGCCGCCGGCTCGCCGCCGGACAGCACGTAATCGCCGAGCGACAGTTCCTCGTCGACATGGGCGACCACGCGCTCGTCGATGCCCTCGTAACGGCCGCACAGCAGTGTCAGGCCCGGAAGACCCGCGTACTCGCGTGCCCTGGCCTGGGTGAACGGCACCCCTGCGGGGGAGAGCAGCACCACGCGCGTGTGCGCATCGCGGGCGCGGGCCTCGCGGATGGCCGCCACCACCGGTTCCGGCTTCATCACCATGCCCGGACCACCGCCGTACGGCACGTCGTCGGCGCGGCGGTGCTTGTCCAGGCAGAAATCGCGGATGTTCAGGCAATCGACGCGCACCAGCCCCGCATCGATGGCACGGCGGGGGATCGAACAGGCGAGCGGCGAGGCGAAGAACTCGGGGAACAGGGTCAGGATCTGGGCGTGAAGCATGCATCCATCCCCTCGGGAAGATTGACCTCGATGCGCCGGGCCTCGGTATCGACGTGCTGGACGACGCCGTCGACGAACGGGATCAGCCATTCCCCGGCCGGCACGGCATCATCGGGCGTGCGCACGGCCAGGATGTCCTGCGCCCCGTATTCCTGCAAGCCGACGACGCGGCCCAGCGGGCGTCCGGAGGACTCGACCACCTCGCAGCCGACGAGGTCGGCCCACAGGTATTCGTGATCCGCCTCGATCGCCACCTCACCGGCATCGACCCAGATGCCCGCACCCCCCAGCGCGGCGGCGGCATCGGCATCGTTGATGCCGGCCAATTGGGCCAGCAGGCGTTTGCCGTGCTGCCAGCAGCGCTCCACCGTGAATCTTCGGGCCGATTCCGGGGTTTTCCCGATGTACCAAAAAGAATACCCGGCGATGCCGATGGCAGGCCGGGTATGCGAGTAGACGATCAGTGCGCCTTTCAGCCCATGGGGCGAGACAATGGCGCCGACCTCGAGCAGACGATCAGGCGTCGGACTTTTCCTCTTCGGCGGCGGCTTCCTCGGCCGGAGCCTCTTCAGCGGCAGCCTCCTCAGCCGGGGCCTCCTCGGCAACTTCCTCAGCGGCAGCAGCGGCTTCCTCTGCCGGAGCCTCAGCAGCCGCTTCCTCAGCGACGGCCTCTTCTGCTGTCTCGGCGGCAGCGGCTTCGGCAGCAGCAGCATCCTCGGCGGCCTTGGCCTCGGCCTCAGCCTTCTTCTTGGCAGCGGCCTCGGCCTTCTTCTTGGCCTCTTCGGCGGCCTTGGCGGCGGCCTTCTTGGCCTCGATCTTGGCCTGGGCCTGCGCCACGCGATCCGGGTTGCCCGCCAGCGAGATCAGGCTGGCCACGCGCTCGGAAACCTGTGCGCCCTGGTCGGTCCAGGACTTCACGCGCTCCAGGTTGAGCTCGATGACCTCCGGCTCGCGACACGGGTCGTAATAGCCGAGCTTCTCGATGAACGCGCCGTCGCGGCGGTTGCGCGAATCCATCACCACGACCGCATAGAACGGACGCTTCTTGCGGCCACCGCGCTGCAAACGAATAACTGTCGCCATGTGTCTGATACCTCTAATCCAATCTGTCAGGGCGGCGCACTATAGACGGGTGCGCCCGCGCCCGCAAGGCACAACGAGGCGCTGGATGCCAAATGGATATCCCCCGGCGTCGGCAGGGAGGATATCGCCAACGTCATCGGCCCCTGCGATCGGCTATGCTCATGGGATAGCTTTCGATATTTCACGCAGGAGGCCGCATCATGATCAACTCGACTGCTTGCAGGATTCGCAAGGGATCCCGGATTGCGGTACTGGCCATGGTGAGCGGCCTGACGGCACTGCCGGCCCTGGCCGCCAGTCCCCGGCTCGACGATGCCTATGCCCATCTCGTCAAGACGGCAGCCCTGCTGCGGGCGGCGGCAGATACCGGCGAGTCCACCAGCACCCGCATGCACCGGGAGCGGGCCATCCGCCTCGTGGAGAAGGCCGAGCGTGAAATCTCCCTCGCCAAGCAGGCGGCGGATGCACCCCAGGGTAACCCCGGCCTGCATACGATGCCGCGCACCAATCCCGGGGTGGCGCCGCCGATGCGGTAAGCCGGGGACGGGGAACAGGGTCGGTCGCCCTGTTCGGGAACATCCATGATAACCGACGGCCTTGCCGCGGGCGGCGACGGTTGTAGGCTGGCAGCGATCGAATCGATAAGGGGGCATCTGTGTCGGAAATCAGTCTGCGCGGGGGCTGCCTGTGCGGCGGCGTGCAATACGAGATCAGCGGCGAGCCGGTGCGCTTCTATCACTGCCACTGCGGCCGCTGCCGCAAGGCCACGGGCACCGGGCACGCCTCGAACATCATGGTCAAGATGAGTGATGGCGGCTGGACCAAGGGCGAGGAGCTGATCGGACAGTACAAGGTGCCCGAGGCGCAGCGCTTCTCGACCTGCTTCTGCACCCGCTGCGGCGGCCAGCTGCCGCGTATCCGCAAGGAGATGGGCGTGGCAGTGGTGCCGGCGGGCTCGCTGGATGCCGATCCGGGCATCAAACCTGAGGCGCGCATCTTCTGGGACTCGCGCGCCGACTGGTCCTGCCAGGGCGACGATATCCCCACCTTCGCCGAATACCCGCAGCGGGGTTGAGCCCCGCAAGAAGGTTCATCGCGGAATTCCGGGGAAAGCGTCCTTGGAGCAGGCTTTGATTCCCCGCTAGCGGACTGCCGAGACCAATGTTCAACATCGGAGAAGAGCGGCAGGGCCGCGGCCGATGTTGAACATGCAGGATCGGGGACCCGTAGGGCAGGCTGGTTTCGGGGTGCCCTTCTTTGGTCCTTTCTTGGGCATGCAAGAAAGGACAAGTGAATCCATTCACCTACATTGCCGCGCGATGGGAGCACGTTCATTGATTCTGATGCTCCGCATGCAGGGCTTGGAGGCGTCGGCTACACTTGAAAGCGTAGCCCGCACCGATGACGGAGGTTCACCTTGATCGCCGCCAAGCTGATGACCCGAGACGTGGTCACCACCACCCCGGACACCCTGGTCAAGGACGCGATCGGGCTGCTGCGCCGGCATCACCTGCACGATATCCCCGTCATCGACGCCGGCGGCAGGCCCGTCGGCGTGCTGACGGCGCGCGCCATCCTGCACCACGCCCTTCCCTCCTATGCATCCGAGGACCTGCTGGCGGCCATGCAGGCCAGCCCCGACCTGCCTTCCGTGCACGAGCGGCTGCTCGCCATGGCCGATCTCAAGGTCAGCGAGGTCATGAGCCCCCGCATCCTGAGCGTCAAGGAGCATGCCCCGACCAACGCCATCGCCGCCATGCTCGTGCTGATGCGCAACGATTCCCAGGACATCCTGGTCACCGACGGCCAGGGCCGCCTGGTCGGCACCATCTCGGCCCTGGACATCATCTTCCGCGACCAGCCGAGATAGCGCCTCCGGCCCGACATGGAGCACCACACCGTCTTTTTCCTGAACCTGATCCTTGTATTGCTCGGGGCGCGCATCCTGGGGGAGGCCTCCGCCCGCCTCGGCATCCCCGCCATCATCGGCGAAATGGGTGCCGGCGTGCTCCTGGGATCCAGCGTGCTCGGCTGGGTCGACCCCGGACCGTTGCTGAAGATCATGGCGGAGTTCGGGCTGATACTGCTGCTGTTCGAGGTTGGACTGGAGACGGATCTCGGCCGCCTGGCCACCGCCGGCACCAGGGCCGCCACCGTAGCCCTGGGCGGGTTCGTCGCCCCGTTCGTGCTCGGAGCGGCGTTCGCCTACTGGCTGCTCGATCTGCCCCCGCTGATCTCGATGTTCATCGGCGGCACCCTGACCGCCACCAGCATCGGCGTCACCATCCGCGTGCTGCGCGATCTGGGCCAGCAGCATTCCCATACCGCCAATATCGTGCTGGGCGCAGCCGTGCTCGACGATGTGCTGGGCGTGGTGCTGCTGGCCGTGCTGTTCGAGTTCTCCGTCAAGGGCACGGTCAGCCTGCTCAATGCCGGCCAGGTCTTCCTGTTCATCGCCATCTTCCTGCTGCTGGCGCCGGTCGCCGCCAAGCTGACGGCCGTCGTCGTGCGCCGCTTCAACGCCGGCAGCCGCATCCCCGGCATGATCCCGACCACCATCGTCTCCCTGGTGCTCATCTTCGCCCTGCTTTCCCAGCTGCTGGGGGCCCCGGAGATCATCGGCGGCTTCGCGGCCGGGCTGGCGCTGTCCCGGCGCTTCTTCCTGCCCTTCGGCGTGGCCCTGCACGAAAGCGACGGGCATTTCGTCGAACGCATCGATGACGAGATGAAGCCGATCATCCAGCTGTTCACGCCGGTGTTCTTCGTCATGGTCGGGCTGAACCTGCACCTGCACGAGGTGGACTGGGGCTCGCCGCAGGTATGGTGGATGGCTGCCGCATTCATCGCCATCGCCATGGTCAGCAAGCTGGCCGGCGCGATGTTCATCCGCGAACCGTGGCGCACCCGCTGGGTCGTCGGCATCGCCATGATCCCGCGCGCGGAGGTCGGCCTGATCTTCGCCGAACTGGGCAAGCAGGCCGGGGTATTCTCGCAGGAGATCTATGCGGTGATGCTGCTGACCATCGCCGTCACCACCATGGTGCCGCCGTTCATACTGAGAGCCTTCTACCGTCAGGCGTCCCCCGCCGGCAACTGATCGGAACTAGGCGGAACGCAGGCGGTCGAACCCCGAATCGTCCCTGGCAAAGCGGGCCGCGTCCTTCGGCCGCAGCCTTACCTCGATCTCCACGACATTCTCCGCCTGTCGTTTGGACAGCACCGTACCGTGCTGATGGCAGAAGGCCAGCGAACGCCCGTCGGCCACATCCAGGCGCAGGCGCAGCACCTTCGCATCCTGCGTCGCCCAGCGCGCCAACAGCGCCAACAGCTCGTCGATGCCCTGGCCGGTCAGGGCCGACAGCGCCACGGCGCTGCCGTCGATGGTGTCGGCCGGACGGGAGCCGATGTCGGGCTTCTGGTCGATCTTGTTCCACACCTCGACGATCGGCGGGCGCGCAGACCCATCCAGGCCGATCTGGACCAGGGTCTCGCGCACCACCCCGGCCTGGGTGTGCGTTTCCGGATCGGCGATGTCCCGCACGTGCAGCACCAGCTCGGCCTCGGTCACCTCCTCCAGCGTGGCCCGGAAGGCATCGACCAGCTCGTGCGGCAGGTCCTGCACGAAGCCCACGGTGTCGGACAGCATCACACGGGCACCGCCGGGCAGGATGAGCAGGCGCAGCGTCGGGTCCAGGGTGGCGAACAGCTGGTCGGCCGCATGCACCGTGGCCTCGGTCAGGCGGTTGAACAGCGTCGATTTGCCGGCATTGGTGTAGCCGACCAGCGCCACCGTCGGCAGATCCTTGCGCTGGCGGCCGGCGCGCTGCGTGGCGCGCATGCGCCGGACCTGCGCCAGCTCCTTCTCGATGGCCTTGATGCGCGTGCGGATCATGCGCCGGTCCAGCTCGATCTGGCGCTCGCCCGGGCCGCCCAGGAAGCCGAAGCCGCCGCGCTGGCGCTCCAGGTGCGTCCAGGAGCGCACCAGGCGGCTGACCTGGTAGTTCAGGCTGGCCAGCTCGACCTGCAGCACGCCCTCACGGGTACGGGCGCGGGAAGCGAAGATCTCGAGAATCAGGCCGGTGCGGTCGACCACCTTGGCATTCCAGGCCTTCTCCAGGTTGCGCTGCTGCACCGGGCTCAGCTGGTGGTCGACGAACACCACGGGGCATTCGTGTTCCGCCACCTTCTCGGCCACCTGCGCCACCTGGCCGGCACCGAACAGGCTGTTGGGGGAAGGGCGCCGAACCGTCAGCAGCAGCGAGTCGACGCAATCGCAGTCCCCGGCGTCCACCAGGCGCTCGAACTCCTGCTGCCGGGATTGGGAGGCGTGCTCGCCCCAGTGCTGTGCGGCCAGGCGCGGATGCACCGCGATGGCCCTGTCCCTGGAGCGAAGCGTGGAAAAGCTCTCATGCACCATGACGAACGGCCTCCAGAATCCGCGGCCGCAGGGCAGCGGCATCGCCATGGATACCCTGAACCTGCCCCCGGAACCAGGTCTCCTGGCGCTTGGCGTACCGGCGCGTGGCCGTGATGCCGGCCTGGATGCCCTGCTCCATCGGCATCTCGCCGCGCAGCACCGCCAGCAGCTGCCGGTATCCGACCGCGCGCATGGCCGGATGCGTGTCGGGGAGGTTCTGGGCCGCCAGCCAGCGCACCTCGTCCAGCCATCCGGACCCGATCATGGCCCGGAAACGCAGGTCCAGTCGGTCGCGCAGGAGATCGCGAGGCAGCTCGAGCACGAACACAGGGAAGTCGATCGGCTTGCTGTCGCCGGCCTCGGCCTGCCAGGCCGACAGCGGCCGGCCGGTCGTGCGGAACACGGCCAGGGCGCGCAGGATGCGCTGGGTGTCGGTGGCATGCAGGCGCGCCGCCATCCGGGCATCCACCGCGGCAAGCTGCGCATGCATGGCCCGCACCCCGTATTCCGCCAGCTCCGCTGCCAGCCGCTCGCGCACCCCGGCATCCTCCGGCGGGATATCGGCGAGGCCCGACATCAGCGCCTTCAGGTACAGCCCCGTGCCACCGCAGATTAAGGGCACCCGCCCGGCCGCGTTCTCGGTGCGGATCGCCTGCCGTGCCTCCGTGGCCCAGCGCGCGGCCGAGTACACCTCGCGGATATCGGCGCAATCGACCAGGTAATGCGCCACCCTGGCCCGCTCCTCGCCGCTCGGCTTGGCGGTGCCGATATCGAGCCCCCGGTACACCTGCATCGAGTCGCAGGAGATGATGGCATTGCCGGTTTTCGCCGCCAGTTCCAGCGCCAGCGCGGACTTGCCCACGCCGGTGGCGCCCATCAAGGCCACCGCCCGCACGATTCCCGTTATTCCCTGCGTCCGAACAGGCGCTCGAGATCGGCGAGCGACAGCCGCACGTAGGTGGGGCGTCCATGATTGCACTGGGCGATATTGGGCGTCCGCTCCATCGTGCGCAGCAGCGCTGTCTGCTCCTCGGGCAACAGCCGCCGCCCGGCCTTGACCGAGCCCTTGCAGGCGCGGTTGCCCAGCCAGCGCTCCAGCACCCGGGCCTGTGCCCCGCCCTGCGCCCCGGTGAGCATGCAGGCCGCCACCAGCTCGGCCGCGATCTCGAGCGGGGATTCGTCGCGCAGCATGGCCGGGATGCCGGTGATACGCACCGCGTCACCGGCAAGCCGCAGCTCGACGCCATAGGTGCGAAGGCTGTCGGCATGGTCATGCAGCCAGGCCAGCTCCCGTTCGCCCGGATGCCATTCGGCGGGCGTCAGCAAAGGCTGGACCTTCACGGCCCCCGCCGCGAGTTCGGCCTTCAGGCGCTCGTAGGTGATGCGCTCGTGCGCCGCATGCTGGTCGACGAGCACGATGCCGTCCGCCGTCTGGGCCAGGATGTAACCGCGATGGAGCTGTGCCAGGGGCTGGCCGAGATCGAGCGGTGCGGATGCATCATACGTGCCGCCTTCTTCCGACACGGCCGGCAGGCCGGCAGGGCGGAGCGGACCGAAAGCCCGCGGATAGCCGCCCCCTCCACCGGGAACCGCCGGCGTGCGGAACGGCAGCGCATGATTGCCGGCCGGTGCCCCGGAAAGGCTGCGCGCGAAGGATTGCACGGCCTGGGCAGCCGGCACCGAGGACACCCGGTCACCCATGCGCCCGATGGCGGCACGGGCGCAGGCCACGACGGCGGCGCGGATCGCCTGCGGCTGG
>DATLWN010000286.1:0-14293 GCA_035576305.1 Mariprofundaceae bacterium | reverse complement strand
CGAGCAGGCACCCAGGACTGAGGAGCGCCGGCCACGCGAGCCCCGGCCGCAGGGTACGGGCCCGCGGACCACGATTCGCCGCAACCTGACGCCGGCGCAGATCGCCGCATCCCGCGCTCCGCGCTCCTCGATCAAGGAGATCGAGGCCCGCATCAAGGATGAGCGCAATCAGCAGCGTCCGGAGGGACCGCGAGGGGGCCGCCCATCGCATCGGCCGGCCGGTGGCGGCATCGGCCCGCGTCGCGCCCCGTCGGTGGCGGTGTCTCCCGAAGCGCTGCAGCCAGGTCCGGGTGGAGAGAAACGCCGCGGTCCGGGCGGCGTCCACGACACCAAGGCGAAGAAGCGCCTGAATCCGGCCGAAAAGGCCGCCATGCGCGAGTACGCGGAGAAGCGCAATGTCGTGCTGACCGAGGAGCAGGAAGAGCGCATGGCCCGCCTGGCGCGCGGTGATCGCAAGCGCCATGTGAAGCGGTATGGCATCGACAAGGATCATGCCGATTTCGTCAAGCGCGAGGTCGAGATCACCGATCCGATCGTGGTCGGCGAGCTGGCCTCGCGCATGGCCGTCAAGAGCGGCGAGGTGGTCAAGAGGCTGTTCGAGATGGGCATGCAGGTCACCGTCAACGAGAGCGTCGATGCCGATACGGCCCTGCTGATCGTCGAGGAGTTCGGCCACACGCCGAAGCTGATCAACCGCGGCGCCGTCGAGGACGTGCTGTTCAAGGACGAGCAGGACGACGAGGCCAACCTAAAGCCGCGTCCGCCGGTCGTGGTGGTCATGGGCCATGTGGACCATGGCAAGACCTCGATCCTGGACGCCATCCGCAAGGCGCATGTGGCGGCGGGCGAGGCCGGCGGCATCACCCAGCACATCGGTGCCTACATGGCCAAGCTGCCGGACGGCAAGCGCGTCGTGTTCATCGATACGCCGGGCCACGAGGCCTTCACCAGCCTGCGCGCCCGCGGTGCGGGCATGACGGACGTCGCCGTGCTCGTCGTGGCGGCCGATGACGGCGTCAAACCGCAGACGGTCGAGGCGCTGAACCACGCCCGTGCCGCCGGCATCCCGATCATCGTGGCCATCAACAAGATGGACGTCGAGGGTGCGAACCCGGACAACGTCAAGCGCCAGCTGGCCGAACTGGAACTGATCCCCGAGGACTGGGGCGGCGATACCATCTTCGTCGAGGTGTCGGCCAAGACCGGGCAGGGGCTGGACGATCTGGTCGAGATGCTGGCCCTGCAGGCCGATGTGCTGGAGCTGAAGGCCAATCCGCACCGCCCGGGTCGGGGCATCATCATCGAGGCCAGGCTCGATCGCGGCCGCGGTCCGGTGGCCACGGTGCTGGTCAAGACCGGTACCTTCAACACCGGCGATATCGTCGTGGCCGGTACGGTGATGGGGCGCATCCGTGCCCTGGTGGACGAGAACGGCGTGCAGCACCGCACCGCCGGACCGTCGATCCCGGCCGAGGTGCTCGGTCTGGAATCCGTGCCCGATGCCGGGCAGGAGTTGAACGTCGTCGAGACCGAGCGTCAGGCGCGCGACATCATCCGTTTCCGCATGGACAAGATCCGCGAGGCGGGCGTCGCTGCCGATTCGGCCAAGCGCGCCAGCATGGAGGATCTGTTCGCCGGCGTGGCCGCCGACCGTCCGAAGGAAGTCAATGTGCTGATCAAGGGCGATGTCAGCGGCTCGATCGATGCCCTGGCCGATTCGCTGAACAAGCTGGCGACCGACGAGGTCAGCGTGCGCGTCGTGCACAAGGCCATCGGCGGTATCACCGAGTCCGATGTCATGCTGGCCTCGGCCTCGAATGCCATCATCATCGGCTTCAATGTGCGTCCGGAGGCCAAGGCCAAGAAGCTGGCCGAGAGTGACGGCGTGGATATCCGCTTCTACAAGGTTATCTACGAGGCCATCGACGACATGAAGGCAGCCATGGAAGGCAAGCTGGCTCCGGAGAAGGTGGAGAAGGTGATCGGCAGCGCCGAGGTGCGCGAGACCTTCGGCGTGCCGAAGCAGGGCACCATCGCCGGCTGCTTCGTCACCGACGGCCATGTGGAACGCAATGCCGGCGTGCGCGTGCTGCGTGACGGCGTGCTGGTCTATGACGGCGTGCTGTCCTCGCTGCGCCGCTTCAAGGACGACGTCAAGGAGGTGCGCAGCGGCTACGAGTGCGGCATCGGCGTCGAGAAGTTCAACGACATCAAGGTCGGCGACACCTTCGAGTTCTATATCGTCGAGGAAGTGGCGGCGACGCTGTAGGCGACGGATATGGCGGCAAGCACACCCAGCCAGCGGCGGCTGCATGCGGACATCCACCGCCTGCTGACCACGCTGATGCAGCGGGAGATCAGCGATCCGCGCCTGATCGGCATCGGCATCACCCGTGTCGAGGCCGTCCACCACAACCACATGCTGCATGTCTGGGTGTATCGCAGCGGCGATACCGATGCCGAGGCCTGCGTGCGTTCCCTGAACCGACTGGCGCCGCATTTCGCGCATGAGCTGCGCCGGGCCCTGCCGCGGCGACGCTTGCCGTCGATCCGTTTTTTGTGGGATGAGCCCTTCACGGAGGGTGGCAGGGTGCTCGATATCCTCAAGCGCCTCGGCGAGGAGGCATGACGGCGGCCATCCCCGCGGCCGTCTGGCAGCAGGCCGCAGCGGCGATCCGCCGGAGCCGTGGCGTGCTGCTGATCACGCACCGCAACCCCGACGGGGACGGCATCGGTGCCCAGCTGGCGCTGTACGACGCCCTCGCCGCCGCCGGCATCCCCGTATCGATGCACAACCGGGACGGCATCCCGCGCCTGTACCGGTTCCTGAGCCATAGCGAGCGGGTCGGTGCCGGCGCGGACTGCCCGGTCGCCGGCGATGCCGATCTGATCATCAGCCTGGATGCCGCCACCCGAAGCCGCCTGGGCATGGACGATGCCCTGTTTGCCGGCAGGCGCCTGATCAATATCGACCACCATGCCAGCAATACGCATTTCGGCGACATCAATCTCGTCGATGCCGCGGCCTGTTCGACCGGCGCCCTGGCCCATGCGCTGATCCGGCACATGGGCCTGCCGGTGTCGCCCGCCGCGGCGATGGCCGTATACGTGACGCTGTTGACCGATACGGCGAGCTTCCGCCTGTCGACCGTGACCCCGGCCGTGCATCGCCTGGCGGCCGAACTGATCGAGGCCGGTGCCGAGGCCGACGTGGCGGCCCGCTGCATCTACGCCTCCCATCGGCCCGAGCGGGTCGATCTGCTGCGGCGTTGCCTGGCGACACTGGTCCTGCGCAACGAAGGTCGGTCCGCGTGGCTGTACGTCGATCAGGGGATGTATGCGGCCAGCGGCAGTGATGTCGAGGATACCGAGGGCCTGATCGATTACGGCCGTTCCATCGCAGGCGTGGAGGTGGCCGTGTTCGCACGGCCGGACGGCCCGGACACATGGAAGGTCAGCTTTC
This sequence comes from Mariprofundaceae bacterium, assembly GCA_035576305.1. Taxonomy (GTDB): domain Bacteria; phylum Pseudomonadota; class Zetaproteobacteria; order Mariprofundales; family Mariprofundaceae; genus DATLWN01. Next base: position 10,830 of record DATLWN010000286.1, on the reverse strand, counting down.
GCGGCAAGACGACGGTCGATGTCGGGGCCCTGGCCGCCTCGCTGGGCGGCGGCGGCCACCGCTATGCCTCCGGTTGCACCCTTCAGGGCAGCCTCGATGCGGTGATGCGCCGACTGCAGGTCGAAGTCGACCGCCTTTTTTCCTGACCCGCATTCCCATTTCATGGTTTCGGGCATCGTCTTCCTCGACAAGCCCCGCGGCTGGAGTTCGCGGCGGGCCGTCAACGAGGTGGCGCGCCTGTTCGCAGGAGGCCGCAAGCCGAGGCTGAAGGCCGGCCACGCCGGTACCCTCGATCCGATGGCCACCGGCATGCTGCCGATCCTGCTCGGCGAGGCCACGCGTTTCGCCGAGCTCGGCCTGAACGCGGAGAAGACCTATGCCGTGACGCTGGATATGAGCTACCAGACCGATACGCTGGATGCTGAGGGGGAAACGACAGCCCGTTTCACGGACGAGCCGTCGCTGGCGCAGATCGAGGCCGTGCTGCAGTGCTTCCGCGGGTCCTATGAACAGGTGCCGCCGCAATACTCGGCCCTGCGCGTCGATGGCAGGCGGGCGCATGCGCTGGCCAGGCGGGGGGAGACATTCACGCTGGCCGCCCGGCCGGTGGAGATCGGCGAACTGCGGCTGGTCCGTTATGCCTGGCCGGAATTGGCGCTGGAGGTCCATTGCTCCAAGGGCACCTATGTCCGCGCCCTGGCACGCGATATCGGCGATGCGCTGGGTGTTGGTGGTTGCGTGGTGCAGCTGCGCCGGCTCAGCACCGGCGGCTGGCCCCCCAGCATGATGGTGACGCCCGAACGGCTCGCCGAGCGGCCCGAGGCGGCGCTGGTACCCGTTTCCACCTGGCTGGAAAGACTGCCGTCCATCCATCTGGATCAGGCACAATCCCGGCGTTTTCTGCTCGGTCAAAGGCTGCGCATGGAGGATGGGCTGATTGCCAGTGGGCTTGTCGCGGCCTACGGCGACGGCATACTGCTGGGAACGGCCGAGCTGCGCCCGGGCGAGGGGGAGCATGCGGTGTTGCATCCGGGCCGGATACTGCCGTCCGCCCAGGAGCGATACCTGCGATGAAGCGTTCCCGTTACCTGGTTTCCCTCGCCGCCGCCCTGAGCCTGTTCTCGACCGGGGCGGTTTTTGCCGATGATGTTCCGTCCGACGCGACGAAGGAGAGAAAGATGTCACTTCCCAAAAAGGCGCCGCTGGCCAGCGATCCCGGCATCCCAGAGGGCACGCAGGTGCGGCTGGAGCTCGATAACGGCCCGGTGACGATCCGGCTGCTGCCGCAGGTGGCGCCGGATACCGTGGCGAATTTCAAGGTGCTGGTGGCGAATGGCTTCTACGATGGCCTGACCTTCCATCGCGTGATACCCGGGTTCATGGCCCAGGGCGGGGATCCGAACGGCACCGGTACCGGCGGTCCCGGCTACCGGATCAAGGCCGAATTCAACGCCACCCGGCACGTGCGCGGTACCGTGGCCATGGCCCGCACCTCCGATCCTGATTCGGCGGGCAGCCAGTTCTATATCTGCTACGGCCCGCAGCCGCATCTGGACGGGCAGTACACCGTCTTCGGTGAGGTGACCGAAGGCATGGAGCTGATCGATACGGTGCGTAACGGCAGCGTGATCCGCAAGGCCACCCTGCTGGCGTGAGGCCGCATCCCCGGCGGATGTGGAGGCCAATGGATGGCCTGATGATCACGCGACGACGCCCGCAAGCTGGCCCTGGAAGCTCACGCATCTCCCGGCCACAATAAGGCAAGGGGGGCTTTGATCATGGAACAGGCGGAATGGGTCCAGGTCCGGTTGCACGACGGCCGGACGGAAAAGGGCAGGCTGGCGTCGCCGTTCCGTCCGATGGAGCAGAAGGTCATTCTCGCCACGGGCAAGGGCGAGACCGAGACGATCCCCCTGCATCATGCGATGTACGTCCTCTTTCGGGACGAGATCAAGCAGGCGCCCGCACCCCATCTTCCCGGGGAGGTGGACGAGGTCGTGAACACCAAGGACGACAAGTCCTTCCACGTGCGTGTGCTGAGCCAGCAGGATTTCAGTATCGGCTTCTTCGGCGTTCTGACCGGCGAGGAATCGGATTATCAACGCGTCTTTTTTCCCTGGCATGGCGTGCGCAACCGCCAGGAGCTGCGCCACATCGGCGAGATCCTGCGCGACGAGGGGGTCCTGAGCGAACCCGCCCTGGAGAAGACGCTGAAGGAACAGGAGTATCTGCGTTCGCAAAGGGTCGGCGACATCCTTTCCAAGCAGCACGGCGTTCCCCAGCAGGACATCAACCGGATCGAGCGCGAAAGAAGGAAGGTGACATCGGGCTCCATGCAGCTGATTGGCGAGATCCTGATCTCGGCGAACCTGATCACCCGCGAACAGCTGAAATCGGCCCTCGACGAGCAGCGGAAGACCCACAACCAGCCGCTGGGTGATCTGCTGATCAGGAAGGGGATGATCACCGAGGAACAGCTGCTGATGGCGCTGGCCCTGAAATTCAGGCTGCACTACATCGATCTCAGCAACGTCGTCCCGAGCGAAGAGGCGCTGCAGATGCTTCCGGTGGACGCGGCGGAGCGCTTCAAGGTGTTTCCGATACGCCTGGATGAACAGACACTCGTCGTGGCCACCTCGGAACCGACCAATGCGGACATCTCGGACATGCTGCGCTTTCGCACCAATCATCGGATCGAGCTGGTCGTCGCCTCCTCTTCCCAGATCAGGGAGATGACCCAGAAGTACTACCGGGCCGAAAGGCATGCCACCGCCGATCTGTCCCAGATGGTGATCGATTTCTCGGCCGTGGGGGACGAGGACGAGGAGCAGAACAGCGACATCGAGCTGCAGATCGAGGCCGAGAAGGCTCCGATCGTCAAGCTGGCGAATCAGATCCTGCTCAGCGGCATCCAGGAGGCGGCGAGCGATATCCATGTGCTGCCGGTGTCGCAGGGGCTCAAGATATCCTTCCGCATCGACGGCCAGCTGCGCCAGCATCTGATGCTCGACAAGCGGGTGCACAAGACGCTGATCACCCGTTTCAAGATCATCTCCGGCATGGATATCACCGAGCACCGGCTTCCCCAGGACGGCCGGGTGCTGATGACGGCCTTCGGCAGGCATATCGAGCTTCGCGTGTCCTGCATGCCGGGCCAGTACGGCGAGAACATCATATTCCGCATCCTGAGCCGCGACGGCAGGATGCTGGATCTGGACACCCTCGGTTTCGAGGACGGAGACCGGGAGAACATCCGCCACATCACCCACGGCGCGCACGGCATCCTGCTGGTCACCGGCCCCACGGGCAGCGGCAAGTCGACGACGCTGCTCGCCATCCTGAAGGAGATGACGAGCCTGCCCAAGCATCTGATCTCGCTGGAGGATCCCATCGAGGCGAAGCTCGACGGCGTCAACCAGATCCAGATCAACCCGAAGATCGGTTTTTCCTTCGCCTCGGCCCTGCGCAATGTGCTGCGCCACGATCCCGATGTCATCATGGTCGGCGAGATCCGCGATCAGGAAACGGCGCAGATCGCGGTGCAGGCCGCCCTGACCGGGCATACGCTGCTTTCCTCACTGCATACCAACCATGCCGTCGGCGCCGTATCCCGGCTGGTGAACATGGAGGTGGACCGTTACCTGATCGCCGCCACCGTCAAGGGCGTGCTGGCCCAGCAGCTGATCCCGAAGCTGTGCGAGCACTGCCGGCAGGAGGCGGCGGTGGATGAGATCACCCGCGGCATCCTCAGCAACCACGGCATCGAATGGGGGGAGGACAGCGCCTTTGTCGCGCCCGGCTGCGAGCAATGCCATGGCACGGGCATCGCAGGCCGGCTGCTGGTGTACGAACTGCTGCTGGTCAGCGAGGAGATCCAGCGACTCATCGGCCAGAACGCTTCCGAGGAGGCGCTGATGCAGGCCGCCAGGGAGCAGGGCATGGTCAGCATGGCCGAGCGCGGCGTGGCCATGGCCCGGCGCGGGGAGACCGCGCTGGAATATATTCTGCCCCTGCTGGTGGATTAGATGCCGTGGATTGCGAGGGCGCCGAGGCCCAGCACGAGGCAATAGATACCGAAGGGTCTCAGCGCCTTGACCTCGTGGCTGTGAAAATAGCGCATCAGAAACCAGGTGCTCAGATAGGCGAAGATACCGGCCAGCACGCCGCTGACCATGATTGCCATCAGCGGCGCCTGATGGGCGTGATGCAGCAGCTTGGGTACCTCGAGCACGCCGGCGGCGGCGATGATCGGGGTGGCCAACAGGAAGGACATCCGTGCCGCCGCATCGTATTCCAGCCCCGCAGCCAGACCCGCCACCAGACTGGCACCCGAACGGGAGATGCCGGGGATCAGGGCCAGCGCCTGGGCGCAGCCGATGCCCAGCGCCTTGCCCCAGCTCAGTTCCTCCAGGCGATGGCGGGCCTGCCGGTGCTTCAGGCGATCCCCCCAGATCAGCAGCAGGCCGTTCAGGGCCAGGAAGATGGCCACGATGGTGAAGCCGCCGAACAGATCGCGAATCCGGTGTTCGAGCAGCAGCCCGAGCAGGCCGGCGGGAACCGTCCCCACCACCAGCAGCCAGAACAGCCGGGCCTCGGGGTTTTGCGTGCTGCCGCGTGCCCGCCACAGACCCCCGAACAGCTGCAGCCAGTCGCGGCGGAAATAGATCAGCAGGGCGATGGCCGTGCCGAGATGCAGCACGACGATGAACGGCAGAAACCAGCTCGATTCGCGGTCGATCGGCCAGTGCAGCAGCGCCGGCACCAGCACGCTGTGGCCCAGGCTGCTGATCGGGAACAGCTCGCTGATGCCTTGCATGATGGCCATCAGCAGCAGATGCAGGGTATCCATGGAATGTCCTTTTGCCGTAGGGATGGCTGCTGCAAAGTAAGCAGCCACAGGCAGGATTGCAACCGCCGAATCGCCTTGCCATGCCGGGATCGCGGTTCTACGTTCATGGGATGGATCGGTGCAGGACCGGACACACAGGGAGGGGATGCCATGGCACGAGGAACGCATGATCGCGAGGGCGCAGGCCTGCTGACCCTGTCCGTGCTGCTGGGCGGCATGGCCTTTCCCGGGGATGCGTCGGCCCACATCATCGATGTGCACGGCATGGGCTTCGCCGGCGGCTTCATGCATCCGCTCGGCGGCCATGACCATCTGCTGGCCATGCTGGCGGTCGGGTTCTGGTCGGCCAGGCTCGGCGGCAGTGCCCTGTGGATGTTGCCGACGGTCTTTCTGGCATCGGCGGCGATGGCCTGCCTGCTGGCCGTCGGTGGCGGGGGCCTGGTCCCCGTGATGGAGGGCGGCATCGCCGCATCGCTGGTCGCTCTCGGCATGCTGATCACGCTGGAGGCGCGGCCGGGCCTGGCACCCGCCGCATCGCTGGTCGCCGTATTCGGGCTGTTCCATGGCTATGCGCACGGCGCGGAGATGCCGTTCGCCGCCTCGCCGCTGGATTATGCGGCCGGATTCCTGTTGGCCACGGCCATGCTGCATGTCATCGGCGTGGCCCTGGGCGCGATGACGCTGGGGCAGGCATCGCGGATCGTGCCGCGCCTGGCCGGTCTCGCCGTGGCGCTGCCGGGGCTGGTATTGCTGTTCTCCGGCTGAGCTATCGGCCTCGGTGCAATGAGTGCGCCCACGGTCCCATGATTCCACATTGCGGCCCGCGCCGTGATGGGGGAGCCTGAAGCGCAGGCGTGATCCGGCAGCGGGGGGTCGTCCGACGACAGGAGGGGGCAGGGCATGTTCAATTCTTATGCTTCACGATTCATGTGCGCGCTTTCGGAGTTCGAGGTTCCCATCGTGCACCAGCAGAGATCCGATGAGGATGAGATGTTCGCGGCCGCCAAGCAGGGCAAGGGCCAGGGCATGAAGCCCGAGGAGGCGGCTGTATCGTACTTCGTCAGCCAGGCCGAACGCGGCATCGCCACCGATCCCGACAAGTGGAGAGCCATGGCCCGCCAGGCATACCGGCGGGTTCAGATCTGGTTGAATCTAAAGAAGATCAGCCCGCAATACGCCGACATGCTCTTCGAGTTTCTACGCGATACGGGGCCGGACGAGGCCTAGCCTTCCCCGGAGAGCTTACTTCCGGGCGGCCGTGGCGGCGCGCTTGCGTTCGTGCTCCTTCAGGAAACGCTTCCTGAGCCGGATCGACTTCGGGGTGATCTCGACCAGCTCGTCGTCCTCGATGAACTCGATGGCGCGCTCCAGCGTCAAGCGGATCGGCGGCACCAGGTCGATGGCGTCGTCCTTGCCGGCGGCGCGGATGTTCGTGAGCTTCTTCTCCTTGATGGCGTTGACCACCAGGTCGTTGTCGCGGCTGTGGATGCCGATGATCATGCCCTCGTACAGCTTCTCGCCGGATCCGATGAACAGGCGGCCGCGCTCCTGCAGGCCCCACAGCGCGTAGGCCACCGACTCGCCGTCGGTCATCGACACCAGCACGCCGTTCGCCCGCTTCGGCAGCGCCCCGATATAGGGCCCATAGGCATGGAACAGGTGGTGCAGCACGCCGGTGCCGCGCGTATCGGTCAGAAACTCCGAGGTGTAGCCGATCAGGCCGCGCGTCGGGCAGATGAACTCGATGCGCGTGCTGCCGTCCGGATTGGCCTGCATGTGCGTCATCTCCGCACCCCGGCGGCCGAGCTTCTCGATCACCGTGCCCTGGTAGTCGGATTCGACGTCGACGGTGACATGCTCGTACGGCTCCTCCTTGACCCCATCGACCTCGCGCGTGATCACGGCCGGCCGGGACACGGCCATCTCGAAGCCCTCGCGGCGCATGTTCTCCAGCAGGATGGCGATGTGCAGCTCGCCGCGCCCGGAGATCTTGTAGACATCCGAGGAGCCCGTCTCCTCGACGCGCATGGCCACGTTGGTGCGGATCTCCTTGAACAGGCGATCGCGGATCTGGCGGGTGGTGACGAACTTGCCCTCGGTGCCGGCGAGCGGCGAGCTGTTGACGTGCAGCTCCATGGTCAGCGTCGGTTCGTCGACCTTGATCACCGGCAGGGCGATCGGCTTGTCGCGGTCGGCGATGGTCTCGCCGATGTTGATGGTCTCGATGCCGGCCACGGCAACGATGTCGCCGGCCTGGGCCTCGGGGATCTCGACGCGCTGCAGGCCCTTGAAGCCGAGCAGCTTGGTGATGCGGGCCTGGCTCCTCGTGCCGTCGGCATGCAGCACCACCACGTCCTGGCCCTGGCGCAAAGTGCCGTTGGCGATACGTCCGATGACGATGCGGCCGATGAAATCGTCCCACTGCAGCGTCGTGGCCAGCATCTGCAGCGGCGCCGTCACATCGCCGGTCGGCGGGGCCACGCGCTCGAGGATGGTCTCGAACAGGCAGGTCAGGTCGGTGTCCGGATCCTCGAGCCTCAGCTTGGCGTAGCCGTTCTTGGCCGAGGCGTAGACGATGGGGAAGTCGAGCTGTTCGTCGTTGGCACCGAGGGCCGCGAACAGGTCGAAGGTGGCGTCCACGGCCTTGTCCGGCATGGCGCCCGGCCGGTCGATCTTGTTGACGACAACAATCGGTTTCAGGCCAAGGGCCAGGGCCTTGGAGGTGACGAACTTGGTCTGTGGCATCGGCCCCTCGTTGGCATCCACCAGCAGCAGCACGCCGTCGACCATGTTCAGGATGCGCTCGACCTCACCGCCGAAATCGGCGTGGCCCGGGGTGTCGACGATGTTGATCACGGTATCCCGGTAGTGGATGGCGGTGTTCTTGGCCAGGATGGTGATGCCGCGCTCGCGCTCCAGGTCGTTGGAGTCCATCACGCGCTCGCTGACCTCCTCGCGCTCGGAGAAGGTGCCGGACTGCTTCAGCAGGCCGTCCACCAGCGTGGTCTTGCCGTGGTCGACGTGGGCGATGATGGCGATGTTGCGCAGCTTGCGGGACATGGGGGCACCTCGTGAGTGCGGCGCATGGTAGCAGGCGCGCCGCGCAAGGAAAGGGGCGCGTGAAAGCGCTGGCATCGCCCGTGCGGATGCCTAGGCTTGGCGCATGCGATTCACACTGGCAGGCGATTTCACGCCCCAGGGCGACCAGCCCGAGGCCATCCGGCAGCTGGTGGCCGGCATCCGCCAGGGGGACCGGCACCAGACGCTGCTCGGCGTCACCGGCTCCGGCAAGACCTATACCATCGCCTGCGTCGTCGCCGAGGTGCAGAAGCCGACGCTGGTGCTGGCGCCGAACAAGACCCTGGCCGCCCAGCTGTACGGCGAGTTCAAGCAGTTCTTCCCGGACAACGCCGTCGAGTACTTCGTGTCCTATTACGACTACTACCAGCCCGAGGCCTATGTGCCGTCGTCGGACACCTACATCGAGAAGGACTCCTCGATCAACGAGCACATCGACCGCATGCGCCATGCGGCCACGCGGGCGCTCTTGGAGCGGGAGGATGTGCTGATCGTGGCCTCGGTGTCCTGCATCTACGGCCTGGGCAGCCCCGAGGCCTATGCGAACATGCTGCAGTACTTCGAGGTCGGCCGTGCCCAGGACCAACGCGTCGCCGTGAACAAGCTGGTGGAGCTGCAGTACGAGCGCAACGACACGGATTTCCACCGCGGCACCTTCCGCGTGCGCGGCGACGTGCTGGAGGTGTTCCCGGCGCATGCCGAGGATTTCGCGGTGCGCGTCGAGTTCTTCGGCGACGATGTCGATGCGATCTCCAGCTTCGATCCGCTGACCGGCAGGCGCCTCGAATCACTGCACAAGTACACGATTTTCCCGAAGAGCCATTACGTGACGCCGCGCGAGCAGCTGTTGCGCGCCATGGAGGCGATCAAGGCGGAGCTGGCCGAGCGCCTGGCCGAGCTGCACGATCGCAACAAGCTGGTCGAGGCGCAGCGCCTGGAGCAGCGCACGGTCTTCGACCTGGAGATGATCCAGGAGGTCGGCTATTGCACCGGTATCGAGAACTATTCGCGCCACCTGACCGGCCGCGCCCCGGGTGAGCCGCCGCCGACGCTGCTCGACTACCTGCCGAACAACGCGCTGGTGGTCATCGACGAGTCGCATGTGACGATCCCGCAGATCGGCGGCATGTTCAAGGGCGACCGCTCGCGCAAGCAGACGCTGGTCGATTTCGGCTTCCGCCTGCCCAGCGCCCTGGACAACCGGCCGCTGCAGTTCCACGAGTTCGAGGCCGTGGTGCCCCAGAGCATCTATGTCTCGGCCACCCCCGGCCCATACGAGATGAAGCAGACGCACGGCGCCTTCGTCGAGCAGGTGATCCGCCCGACGGGCCTGGTCGATCCCGAGGTCGAGGTGCGTCCGGCCACGAGCCAGGTCGACGATTTCGTGTCGGCAGCCAAGGACGTGGTTGATCGGGGCTTCCGCGTGCTCGCCACCTGCCTGACCAAGCGCATGGCCGAGGATCTGAGCGAGTACCTGAACAACCTGGGCATGAAGGTGCGCTACCTGCATTCGGACATCGACACCGTTGAGCGCATGGAGATCCTGCGCGACCTGCGCCTGGGTACCTTCGACATCCTCGTCGGCATCAACCTGCTGCGTGAGGGCCTGGACCTGCCGGAGGTGGCGCTGGTGGCCATCTTCGATGCCGACAAGGAGGGCTTCCTGCGCAGCGAGCGCTCGCTGATCCAGACCATCGGCCGTGCGGCGCGCAACGTCGAGGGCCACGTGATCCTGTATGCCGACAAGATCACCGACTCGATGCGGCGCGCCATCGGCGAGACGGAACGCCGCCGTGCCAAGCAGCTTGAGTACAACGCCGAGCACGGCATCACGCCGCAGACCATCAAGAAGGAGATCCAGGACATCCTGGGCTCGGTATACGAGATGGATTACGGCCATATCCCGGAGATCGCCGAGCCGGAGCCCATGACGCCCGAGGGGCGCAAGGCGCGCATGCAGGAACTGGAGAGGCTGATGAACGAGGCTGCCGCCGACCTGCGCTTCGAGGATGCCGTCGTCTACCGCGACGAGCTGCAGAAACTGAAAGCGGCCGGTTAAGTCATGAAAACAATCGTCGCATACGTCAGCGCGCATGGGTTCGGGCATTGGGCGCAGATGTCCCCGGTGCTGGATGCATTGCACCGGACCGACCCCGATGTGCGCATCGTGATGCGCACGGCCCTTCCCAGGGATGTCCTGGAGGCGCGCAGCCGATTCCCGTTCGAGCTCATGCCGGGGCAGGTCGATGTCGGGGTGATCCAGCGCGATGCCGTCAACGAGGACATCCCGGCCACGGTCAAAGCGGTCGAGCGCTTCCACCACAACTGGGACGAGCAGGTGGAGCAGGAGGCGGGGTTTCTGCGGGAAACCGGGGCCGGGCTGGTGGTTTCCGACATCGCGCCGCTGGCGTTCGCCGCCGCGGCCCATGCCGGCATCCCGTCGATCGGGCTTGCCAGCATCGACTGGCATGCGATCTACACCCCGCTGTTCCCGCAAGGCCATTTCAGCCTGGAACAGATCGCCGCGGCACACCGGGCCTGCAATCTGCTGCTGGCGCTGCCGCTGGGCATGCCGATGCCCAGCTTTCCACGGCAGAAAAGGATCGGCTTGATCGCGAGGCAAAGCGACACCTCGCGCCATGAGTTGCGCCAGCGGCTGGGCTATGCGGATGACGACCGGCTGGCGCTGGTGATGTTCGGCGGCAGCGGCATGCCGCCGTTCCGTATGGATGTGTTGGCGGAAATGACCGGATGGCGGTTCATGATGCCGGCGCTGCCGGCAGGGGACATCCCCACCAACGTGCGGGCCATGCCGGACGGCTCGGACATGGCGGAGCTGATCCGGGCCGCGGACGTGATCGTGTGCAAGCCCGGCTACGGCATCGTCAGCGAGGCCTGGCGGG
>DATLWN010000285.1:0-2668 GCA_035576305.1 Mariprofundaceae bacterium | reverse complement strand
CGCGGCATGCTGTACGACCCGCGCTGGCCGTGGCACGCCGCCGCCGCGCTGGGCGCCCGTGTGCATCCGCCCAGGCAGTATCTGCGCGCGCAGCCGCAGGATCTCCCGCCGCTGTTCGCCTGAGCCCGCGCCGTTGCCCGGCGCAGCGATCAGAAATAGATGTGCAGAAAGGCCGTCGCGCCCCAGAACCGGGCCTTGGTGTTCGGCGTGGTCGTCACGCCGTTCCAGTACTGCACCCATTCGGCTCCGGCGGAGAAGCGCTCGTCGATGGCGTAGTCGCCGCCGATGCCGTAGCTGAGGCCCGTGACGGTGTTGACCGTGGAGGTGTGGACGCCCGAGATCAGCAGGGTCGATTTGAAGCGCGCCGTCGTGGCCCCGAGCAGCGCATAGGGCCTGAACGCCGGCATCAGCGGGTAGCGCAGCTTGGCCAGGTAGGATATGAAGGACTCGGCCTGGATGGAGGTGGTGAACGGGGCGGGATAGCCGAACGTGCCCGCGGCGTTGTCACGCACGCCCTTGACGGTCGAACCGATCCTGACCTCCACGCCGAGATAATCGTTGATCTCCAGCCCACCCTTGAGGAATCCGCCGAAGACCGAGTCGGCCTGGCTGATGCCCGGACCGTTCTCCGCCAGCCCGAAGACGCCGAGGCCGGCGCCGAGATATGAATTGCTGTCCGCGGCCCGGGCGTAGCCGGCCGGCATCAGCAGCAATCCGATGAGCACAAGCACGGATCTGCATCTCTTCAGCATGTCTCCCCCTTGGGCCTGCCGTGGCACCGGACCCTCTCGGTCGCTCCCAGGCCCTGCGCATGCATATGTAACCATGCCAACAGTACAGATCGCGTGGGGGTGTGGCGAGGTCCGGCCCGGCGGTCGAAGCGCTAGTATCGGGATATGCACGAGATCGACGTGGCCGCGAGCGATGCCATGCTCGGGGCGCTGGCACTGTGGCTGGGCTGGCGGACGCCGGGGGTCAAGGCGGCGCTTCGCACATGCATCCGGCTGGTGATGTTCTCCGTGGCCGCCGGGGCCTGGCTGGGCGCCATCTGGCACGGCTTCCTTGCGGGCGAAGGCGATGCGGTGTCGATGCTGGTCTGGCGTCTGACCATGCTCGCGGCCGGGCTGACGGCCTACGGCTTCGCGATGTTCGGTATGGTTGCGCTGGGATCAAAGGTGCGCGGCTGGACGATGCTGTTCCGCATCATGCTGGCCGGGTATGCACTGGCGCTGGTGTTCAGCGACGATTTCCGTCTGGCCATCGCGCTCTATGTCCCTGCGGTGTTGCTGGCCCTGAGCGGATTCGTGCGCCGGGGCAGCATGCCGGGGATCGCCGGGATGCTGCTGGTGTTCGTCGCCTCGGCCTACCAGCAATGGGGCCCCGACCTGCAGGCAGCGTGGCTGACGCACAACACCGTCTATCACCTGCTGCTGATGCCGTCGCTGCTGCTCTTTCGGCACGGCGCCATGGCGATCGGGCCGGCCGGGGATCACGGGCTACCGGGCCGCGGGTTTTGAGTTATCGGGCGAAAACGGGTATAAGAAGGCCATGGCTATGCTGAACGGGAAGCGGCGGGGGGCCCGCGCCATGGTTGGCGGTGGTGGGTAGCGCACCAGCGGGGTACCACATCGCATTGATCAGCATCCACGGCCTGATCCGAGGGAACGACCTCGAACTGGGCCGGGATGCCGACACCGGCGGCCAGACCAAGTACGTGGTCGAACTGGCCCGGGCACTGGGCGAACGCCCCGAGATCGCGCGCGTGGACCTGCTGACCCGGAAGGTGGTCGATCCGCGGGTCAGCGACGATTATGCGCGGACCATCGAGCCGCTGTCGAAGAAGGCGCGCATCGTGCGCATCGAATGCGGCGAGGAGCGCTACATCCCGAAGGAGGAGCTCTGGGATTACCTGGAAAGCTTCTCGGACAATGCGCTGAGCTTCCTGCACGGCGAGGCGCGCCTGCCGCACATCATCCACAGCCATTATGCCGATGCCGGCTATGTCGGCACGCGCCTGTCCCACCAGCTCGGCATCCCGCTCGTGCATACCGGGCATTCGCTCGGGCGCAGCAAGCGCAAGCAGCTGCTGGCCAGCGGTGTCAAACGCGATCAGATCGAGACCACCTACACCATGTCCCGCCGCATCGAGGCCGAGGAGACGACGCTGGCCGTGGCGGCGCGCGTGATCACCAGCACGCACCAGGAGATCGAGGAGCAGTATGGACTGTACGACTGCTACCAGCCGGACAAGATGCGGGTGATTCCGCCCGGCACCGATCTCGGCAAGTTTTTCCCTCCCGATGGCAAGGAGAAGAAGAGCGCTATGGCGGAGGAACTGGGCCGCTTCCTGCACGAACCGGACAAGCCGATGATCCTGGCCCTGTCCCGCCCGGACCCGCGCAAGAACATCATCGCCCTGATCGAGGCCTACGGGCAGTCGCCGCGCCTGCAGCAGATGGCCAACCTGGTGATCGTCGCCGGCAACCGGGACGATATCCGGGACATGGAGAACGGGGCGCAGGAGGTGCTGAACGCGATCCTCTTGGCCATCGACCAGTTCGACCTGTACGGCAAGGTGGCCTATCCCAAGCACCACCAGCCGGACGAGGTCTCCCTGCTGTACCGGCTGGCCGCCCTGTCGGGGGGGGTGTTCATCAACCCCGCCCTG
>DATLWN010000284.1:0-5434 GCA_035576305.1 Mariprofundaceae bacterium | reverse complement strand
CCTTCGTGCGACCGGTGCTGGAGGCGAACATCGACGGCTTCTCGCGCTACCCGACCACGCGCGGCTCCGAGTTCCTGCGCCAGGCCATCGCCGGCTGGCTGATGCGCCGCTACGGGCTCCCGGCGGTGGATTACAGGACGCAGGTGCTCGCCGCCATCGGCACGCGCGAGGCGCTGTTCGCCGTGGCCCATGCGCTGGTCAACCCGGAGGCGGCCGAGAAGCCGTACGTGCTGATGCCCAACCCGATGTACCAGGTCTACCTGGGCGCGGCGGTGACCGCCGGGGCCCGGCCCTGGCTGATGCCGTGCACGGCGGCCACCGGCTTCGGTCCGGACTGGGATGCGGTGCCGGAATCGGTGTGGGCGGGGGCGGCGATGGTCTATGTCTGCTCGCCGTCGAACCCCACCGGCTGGATCGCCAGCCGCGACGACTACGCCCGGCTGCTGGAGCTGGCCGAGCACCACGATTTCACGATCGTCGCCGACGAGTGCTATTCGGAGATCCATGCCGAGGCGCCGCCGCCGGGGCTGCTCGAGGTGGCGGCCGGGACGGGGCGGCATGATTTCGCGCATTGCCTGGTGATGAACTCGCTGTCCAAGCGCTCGGCGCTGCCCGGCCTGCGCTCGGGCCTGATCGCCGGCGATGCCAGGCTGATCGCGCGCTTCGCCAAGCTGCGCAGCTACACGGGACCGGCGACACCGCTGCCGCTGCAGCGCATCGCGGCCGCCGCCTGGAGTGATGAGGCGCACGTCGAGGCGCACCTGGCGATCTTCCGGGAATCGCTGCACGCCTTCTATGAGGCCTGGGGCGAGGGGAGTGCGCCGGCCGGCTCGTTCTTCGTCTGGCTGCCGGTTGATGATGACGAGGCCTTCGCGCGCACGGCGTATGAGCAGCAGGCGGTGACGGTGCTGCCCGGCTCCTACCTGGGGGCCATGGACGGCGACGGCGTCAATCCGGGCGCCGGCTACATCCGCGCCGCCCTGATCGACGGCCCGGCCAAGGCCGCCGAGCTGGCCCGCCGCCTGCGCGCGGTCGGGGGTTAGCGATGCGGATCCCGGCCCATGTCGAGGATGAAATCCGCCGCCGCGCCGCGGCGGGCGGCACCTTCAATGCCTACATCTATGATACGCGCATCATGCGCGCCAAGCTTGAATCGCTCGCCGCCATCATGCCGGCCGGGGTGGAGCTGTATTACGCCATGAAGGCCAACCCGCACCCGGCCTTCCTGGCCGCGGCGCGCGAGGCTATGGGCATCGAGATCGCCAGCCTGGGTGAGGCCGAGAAGGCCGTGGCCGCGGGCTTTGCACCCGGGCAGCTGATCTACACCGGCCCCGGCAAGAGCCCGGAGGAGCTTGCCTGGAGCGTGGCCCACGGGGTGCGCACGGTGCACATCGAGTCGCTGACCGAGGCGCACCGGCTGGAGGCCGTCGCCGCATCGCTGGGCAAGGTCCAGGACGTGCTGTTGCGCATCAACGCCAACTTCGACATCCACGAGGCGCAGACGACCTTCTCCGGCGGCTCCAAGAAGTTTGGCATCGACGAGGAGAAGCTGGAAGAAGCGCTGCCGCAGATCCTGGCGCTCCCGCACCTGAACTTCCGCGGCCTGCACGTCTATGCCGCCTCCGGGGTGCTGAACGTGGCCGACCTGTTGGAGAACTGCCGGCTGGTGTTCGGCATGACCCGGCGCATCGAGGCCGCCTTCCCCGGCGTGCGCTGCGACATCATCGATTTCGGCGGCGGCTTCGGCGTCGACTACCTGGAGAGCGGCCACGATTTCGATCCGGCCGCCTATGCCGGGGGACTGGCCGCGATGATCGCCGAGTACGGCTTCGCGGGACGCCATTTCGTGCTGGAGCTCGGGCGGTATCTCGCCGCCGATTCCGGCTGGTTCTGTACCGAGATCCTCGATATCAAGGACAGCCGCGGCAAGACGCAGGTGGTGTGCGCCGGCGGCATCAATCACTTCCGCCGCCCGGCGGCGCTGGCCATCAACCATCCGCTGGCCATCGTGCCGATGCAGCGGCCGCCGCTGTTCGACGGCCAGGAGAGCGTGCATAAGGACCAGGTCTACTTCGGGGGACCGCTGTGCACCGGTGCGGACAAGCTGGCCAACGACGTCTATGTCGAGCATGCCGAGATCGGCGACATCGCCGTGTTCGGCCTGGCCGGCGCCTACGGCCTGACGATGTCCAACATCGAGTTCCTCAGCCACGCGCGTCCTGCGGAGATCGTCCTCGCCTGACCGGTCCTGTCATGGGCTGCGGTAGAACCTCTGAATATCCAGCGCCCTTGCGGGACCGGCCACGCGGGGCCAAGGTATGCATGTGAACGGTCACGGGCATCAGCCGGAATGGTTCAACAGCATCAGCCACCTGATCGGGGCCGTGGCGGCGATGGCGGGCCTCGTCGTGCTGGTGGTGCTGGCCTCGCTGCAGGGGGATGCCTGGCGCATCGTCAGCTTCAGCATCTACGGGGCGACGCTGGTGCTGCTGTTCACCGCCTCGGCGCTGTACCACAGCTTCCCGGCCCACCCCTTCCTGCGCAAGCTCGACCACTACGCCATCTACCTGCTGATCGCCGGCACCTACACCCCGTTCACGCTGGTGACGCTGCGCGGCGCCTGGGGCTGGTCCATCTTCGGCACCATCTGGGGGCTGGCGGTGCTGGGCATCGTCATCGATGCCGTGATCAAGGACGGGGCGCGCTGGCTGCCCGTGCTCATCTACCTGGTGATGGGCTGGCTGGTCCTGATCGCGCTGAAGCCGCTGCTGCACGCGCTGCCCATGGCGGGCTTCGCCTGGCTCCTGGCCGGCGGGCTGTTCTACACCGTCGGTGTGGTGTTCTATGCCCTGGACGACAGGCGGCGCTGGTTCCACGAGGTCTGGCACCTGTTCGTGCTGGCGGGCAGCGCCACGCACTACTTCACCGTGCTGTATTACGTCGACTAGACGACGGGAATCCCGCAGAGAGGCTGGCATTACCAGCGGCCGGATTTTTCGCTAGGCTTGGAGCATCGAATTCGTCGGGAAAGAGGTTGGCATGCACCATCTGCAGCAAGTGATCGAACAGGCCTGGGAGACGCGCGGCGACTGGACGATGGCCAATGTGGCCCCCGAGGTCCGCGACGCCATCGAGCAGACCGTCAACCTGCTGGATTCGGGCGGCGTGCGCGTGGCCGACAGGGACGAGAACGGCCGCTGGGTCACCCATGAATGGCTGAAGAAGGCCGTGCTGCTGTACTTCAAGCTGCACGACAACGAGCTGATCCGCGGCAGCGCCACGAACTACTTCGACAAGGTGCCGCTGAAGTTCGCCAACTGGGGCGACGCCGAGTTCCGCCGCGCCGGCATCCGCGTGGTGCCGCCGGCCACCGTGCGCAAGGGCGCCTTCATCGCCCCGAAGGCCGTGCTGCTGCCCTCATTCGTCAACATCGGCGCCTACGTCGACGAGGGCACGATGGTCGACACCTGGGCCACCGTCGGTTCCTGCGCCCAGATCGGCAAGAACTGCCACATCTCCGGCGGCGCCGGCATCGGCGGCGTGCTGGAGCCGATCCAGGCCAGCCCCGTGATCATCGAGGACAACTGCTTCATCGGCGCCCGCGCCGAGGTGGCCGAGGGCGTGATCGTGCGCGAGGGCTCGGTGCTGTCGATGGGCGTGTATCTGGGCAAGTCCACGCGCATCATCAACCGCGTCACCGGCGAGACCCTGTACGGCGAGGTGCCGCCGTATTCGGTGGTGGTGTCCGGCTCGATGCCCGGCAAGTCCGGCGGCCCGAACCTGTACTGCGCCGTCATCGTCAAGCAGGTCGACGAGCAGACCCGCAGCAAGACCGCCATCACCGAGCTCTTGCGCGAATGACCCATGTGGCCGGCGTTGCCGGTCTCATATCCGGTACGGCCGGCATGTTCATCGTCGTCCTATAATCGAGTCTTATTCCCGTCCCGTTGGTTTGGGGCGCCACTGTTTGCCTTCCGTCCAGCCGCCGGTGGCGGACCCGATGCAGTCGTGTTTCGGAATGTAGGGCTTGATATCAAGCAGCGGCGTGCCGTCGAGCATATCAACCCCTTCGACAACCAGAACATGGTCCCGACGTTCCTTGAGCCGGACGATCGACATGCCGATAGCATTCGGGCGGCAGGGGTGGCGCGAGGCATAGATGCCATGAGGTTCGTCGTCGAGAAAAGTGGATCGGATGAGCTGCATGTCTCCGGCGCGGTCGAACAGATAGATCAGGTAGATATGTGAAAAGCTTTCGATGTCCTTGAGGCCAGCGGCGTATTCCGGCAACAGCTCGACTCTGCCCTCGGCCTCTGCTGCATAGGCGGGCTGAATCGGACACTCGTCTTTGCTCGCAAAGGGGGTATGGATATGACCGATCGGCTGCATCTGCATGCGGTCAGGGTATTGGCTGGGACTATGATTGCCAACAGGCCACGTGGAATCCGAACGCATGATCGTACGTGGCCGGTCCCGGCCGGACGCGCTTGAAACGCCCGGGCAGCCTTATCGTTCCTGTCCCCGACTTTTTCAGAGCGCGTTCAGCCCTCGGTCGCACCCCAGGCGGCTAGGAACTGACCCAGATGCGGGCGGGCCTTCGCCTCCTCCTCAAGGTAGTTGCGCACCCCCAGCATGGCCCGGGCATAGGCGTTGTCGGTCAGGGCGCCCGTGAACAGCTGCCAGCGCAGGAACACGAGCAGGGTGGAGCAGACGTCCGTTTCGCAATAGTCGCGGATCCCGGCGATGCGCCCGGCCTCGAACATCTCGCGCACCTCGCCGCCGCTTGTCTCCAGCTTGCCGGGCACACCCAATGCCGCCGCCACCTCATCCAGCGAGCAGCGCGCCGAGGCCCCGTAATCGGACAGCACCTCCAGCAGGTCGACGTGGTATTCCTGGGCATAGCGGGCATCGTAGTTGGTCCACTTGTCGCCCTCGTTGAACCAGCGCGGACAGCTGATGCCGTGCACCATGGCGCGGTATTTCAGCACCGGCACGTCGAAGCCGCGGCCATTGAAGCTGACCAGCTGCGGCGCCCGCTTGTCGATCAGCCCGAAGAAGCCGTCCAGCAGTTCGGCCTCGCTGCTTCCCGCCTCGCCGCCGCTGGCGATGCGGCTCACGACCAGCTCCGTGCCGGTTTCGCCCGGCTCGCGCACCAGATGCGCATAGCTGATCGCCACCACCTGGTGGAAGGGCTGGCGCGGGAAATCGTTGCGCCCGTCGGTCTTGTCCAGGAAGTAGGCGCCAAGCGCATCGCGCGCCGCGGCGTCGCTGAGCCCGGGCTGGCGCAGCAGGCGGCGGGCGGCATCGGCATCGACCACGGTCTCGATATCGAACACGAACACGTCACGGCGCATGGGCATCCTCCTGGGGCTTGGCCGGGCGGCGGAAGCCGAGGCCGAGGCGTTCGCCGAGCAGCCAGGCGCCGGCGAAGAAC
>DATLWN010000283.1:0-7875 GCA_035576305.1 Mariprofundaceae bacterium | reverse complement strand
GCCCACAGCCAGGTACCCATGACGTCGGGCAGGCCCACGGCCCGCCGGCGTGCCGACGGGTTGGCCGCCAGCAGCATCTGCATCTCGGCGCACAGGCGCATCAGCCTTCCCCCATCGCTCCCTTGCGGATGCCGGTTCGGCAATACATGTCCGGAAACCTGTGCGAAGCTCGCCGGCCTGGCATCCCACGGCGAAGACGTGACGGCCAGCAGGCAGCCATCACGGACGAGCAGCGTAAAGCCATCCCCGCTCAGCAGCGGCTGCAGCAGCCCTGCCAGCCACTCGGCATCGGCCGCATCCCAGATCAATGCCTCATCCGGCATGATGTGCACGCTATCCCGGCCGAGACGACCGGCAAACGGGGAAAAAAGCCAGCACTGGCGGGCGTCGGCCGGGACCGCATCGCCCATGGCGTCGGCCAGCAGCGCGGATGCGCCCTGCTCCGTGCCGAGCAGCAGCGCATACCATTCGATGGGAGCCATCAACGGGGCCTCAGCCCACAGCTTCGCGGCGCGTGCGAGCCTCGGCGCCATGAACCCCAGGGCCGGATGCAGCGCATAGCCCCCCTGTGCGTCGGGGATCAGCGCATCCGGGATCAGCAGCAGCCTTGCGTCTTGGGTCGGGGGTGAATCCCTGCCGGCAGCCGGCATCAGTCGCCGAGCAGCTTGCGCACCGCACCCTCGGTGGCGTCGATCGTCACCGGCTGGGTCACGTTCTTCATGGCCGTGTCCGGATCCTTCAGGCCGTTGCCGGTCAGGGTGCAGACGATGCGTGCGCCCGGCTGGAAATATCCCTGTTTGTTGAGCTTGATGACGCCGGCCACCGAGGCCGCCGAAGCCGGTTCGCAGAACACGCCCTCCAGGCGCGCCAGCATGTCGTAGGCCTCGAGGATCTCCTCGTCGCTGACGGCGTCGATCAGGCCGCCGGACTCGTCGCGCGCGGCGATGGCCTGCTGCCACGAGGCTGGCTTGCCGATGCGGATGGCCGTGGCGATGGTCTCCGGGTTGTCGATCGGATGGCCCATGACGATCGGCGCCGAACCGGCGGCCTGGAAGCCGAGCATCCTCGGCAGATTCTGGCTGATGCGCCGCTCCTGGTATTCCTTGTAGCCCATCCAGTAGGCGGTGATGTTGCCGGCATTGCCGACCGGCAGGGCGTGGAAGTCCGGGGCGAAGCCCAGCTCGTCGATGATCTCGAAGGCGGCCGTCTTCTGGCCCTGCAGGCGGTACGGATTGACGCTGTTGACCAGCGAGATGCTGCCGTCGGCCGCCACGTCGCGCACGATCTGCAGCGCCTGGTCGAAGTTGCCGCGGATCTGGATCACCCGGGCGCCGTAGCGCATGCCCTGGCTCATCTTGCCGAGCGCGATCTTGCCCTCCGGGATCAGCACGTAGGCCTCCATGCCGCAGTTGGCGGCATAGGCGGCGGCCGAGGCCGAGGTGTTGCCGGTGGAGGCGCAGATGACCTTGCGGCTGCCGGCGTTGTAGGCCTGGGTCACGGCCATGGTCATGCCGCGGTCCTTGAACGAACCGGTCGGGTTCAGCCCCTCGAACTTCAGGTAGATGTTCAGCTCCGGGTTGATGGCATTCTTCAGGTTCAGCGACTCGTGCAGCGGCGTGTCGCCCTCATACAGCGTGATGATCGCGTCGTCCCTGCCGATCGGCAGGAAGGCGCGGTAACGGTCGATGATGCCTTCGTAGCGAGCCATGTTCCCGTCCTATGCCCCGAATTCTTCCTTGCGCAGCAACAGCACATCCCGATCGTCGACCGTATCCAGGCCCAGGATGCGGGCGAGCGCCGCCTGCATGTTCCCCTCGGTCGTCTCATGGGTCAGCATGATCACCGGCACCTCGCGCGTGGCATGGCGCTCCTTCTGCAGCACCGCCTCCAGGCTGATGCGGTGATCGGCCAGGATCGAGGTGACGGCGGCGATGACGCCCGGCTGGTCCTTGACCATCAGGCGCAGGTAGTACTCGCACGCCACATCGGCCATCGGCAGCGTCGGGATGTCGCGACGCGCCTCCTGCACGAAGCCCATCGGCGGCGCCAGATGCTTGACCCCTTCCGGGAAGCCGCTGGCGATATCGATGATGTCGGCCACCACCGCAGAGGCGGTCGGGCGCTCGCCGGCGCCTCTGCCGAAGAACATCGTCTGGCCGACGAAATCACCATTGATCTGCACCGCGTTGTACGAATCGGACACCTGGGCGAGCTGTGAATCCAGCGGCACCAGGGTCGGATGCACGCGCATCTCGATCGCCTGCGTATCGCCGTTGCCGTGCGGCTTGGCGATGCCGAGCAGCTTGATGCGGTAGCCCAGCTCGTGGGCCGAGGCGATATCCGCCTGGGTGATGCGCGAGATGCCCTCGGTGTAGATGTCGTCGAACTTGATCTTCGAGCCGAAGGCCATGGCGGCGAGGATCGACAGCTTGTGCGCCGTGTCGATGCCCTCGACGTCGAAGGTCGGATCGGCCTCGGCATAGCCCAGCTCCTGGGCCCGGGCCAGCACGCCGGCGAAATCCGCACCCTCGGTCTCCATCTTGGTCAGGATGTAGTTGCAGGTGCCGTTCAGGATGCCGTAGATCGACTGGATGGCGTTGGCGGCCAGGCCCTCGCGCAGCGCCTTCATGCACGGGATGCCGCCGCCGACGGCCGCCTCGAAGCCGATCTGCAGGCCCTTCCCGGCCGCCAGCGGGAACAGCTCCTCGCCGTGCTTGGCGATCAGCGCCTTGTTGGCGGTCACCACGTGCTTGCCGTGCTGTAATGCCGTTTTCACGAAACTGCGCGCCGGCTCCAGCCCGCCCATCAGCTCGATGACCAGATCGATGTCGTCGGCCTTGGTGATGCGGGCGGCATCGGTGGTCAGATCCACGGAGCTCAGATCCACGCCGCGATCGCGCACGATGTCCAGGTCGCAGATGCGCACCAGCCTCACGGCCTTGCCCAGGCGCTGCGACAGCAGGTCGCGATGGGTCAAGAGCAGCTGCGCCACCCCGGTGCCAATGGTGCCCAGGCCGATCAGGCCGACGCGCAGCACCGTCATGCCCCTGCCCCGGCGCTGAGGAACTGGCGGATGCCGCGCACAGCCTGGCGGATGCGGTGCTCGTTCTCGATCAGGGCGATGCGCACATGCGTATCGCCGTAGCTGCCGAAGCCGATGCCCGGGCTGACCGCCACCTTGGCGTAGGAGAGCAGGCGCGTGGAGAACTCCAGGGAGCCCATGGCCTTGAACTCGTCCGGGATCTCCGCCCACACGAACATCGAGGCCTTGGGATTCTCGGCCATCCAGCCCATCTTGTGCAGGCCGGAGATCAGCACGTCGCGGCGGGACTGGTACATGCCGCGGATCTCCTCGACGCAGTCCTGCGGCCCGTTCAGGGCGGCGCAGGCCGCGATCTGCAGCGGCTGGAAGGTGCCGTAGTCCAGATAGGACTTGATCTTGGCCAATGCGGCCACGATCTCGCGGTTGCCGACCATGAAGCCGATGCGCCAGCCGGCCATGTTGTAGGTCTTGGACAGCGAGTAGAACTCGACGGCCACGTCCTTGGCGCCCTTGACCTGCATGATCGACGGGCACTGGTAGTCGTCGAAGGTGATCTCGGCATAGGCGATGTCCGATATCACGATCAGGTTGTTCTCGCGGGCGAAGTCCACCACCTTCTCGTAGAACGAGAGGTCGACCACCTGCGCCGTCGGGTTGGACGGGAAATTGACGATCAGGATCTTCGGGCGCGGCCAGGAGTCGCGCACCGCCTTCGTCAGCTCCTCGAAGTAATCGATGCCGTGCCCCATCGGCACGTGCCGGATGTCGGTCCCGGCGATGATGAAGCCGTAAGGATGGATCGGATAGGCCGGATTGGGCGCCAGCACCAGGTCGCCGGGGCTGGTGATGGCCACGGCCAGGTGCGCCAGGCCCTCCTTGGAGCCGATGGTGGCGATGGCCTCGGTCTCCGGATCGAGATCGACGTCGAACTTGCGCTTGTACCAGGCGCAGATGGCCTTGCGCAGGCCCGGGATGCCGCGGGACAGCGAATAACGGTGGTTGCGTCCGTCCTGGGCGGCCTCCACGAGCTTGTCGACGATATGCTGCGGCGTCGGCTGGTCCGGGTTGCCCATGCCCAGGTCGATGATGTCATGCCCCTCATGGCGAAGATCCATCTTGAGCTTGTTGACGACACCGAACACATAGGGTGGCAGGCGTTTGATCCGCTCAAACTCGCGCATGAAGCATGATTCTCCCTGATCTGCCGTGTGAAGCGCCTCCCGCCATCTTGATAAAAGGCGTTTGACCGACCCGTAAAGGTGGCTCGGAGTGTAGGGTTGGCCCGTTTTGGGGTCAAGGCGCCCGGGCGGCGCGCCTTAGCCGCTCAATGCTGGACGTCCTTCCATATCTCGCGCTTGAGCCACCACAGCACCGCGGTCAGCAGCACCAGAAAGGCGATGACATAGCGCCCGAGCGACTCGCGCTGGAGCTGGTGCGGCTCGCTGATGAAGGCCAGGAAGGAGGAGACGCTGCGCGCCTGCTCCTCGATCGACTTCTCGTCGGCCGGATCGTGCTGGAACCAGGTCAGCGGATCCGGCATGGCGATGTTGTTGCCAGGGAAATAGATGTTGTAGTGCCCGTCCGGGATGCGCCCCTCGGGATCGTGCGCGAATCCGGTCAGGATCGAATACACGTAATCCGCCCCCTGCCGGGAGCGCGTGATCACGGACAGATCCGGCGGCACCTTGCCATAGGACACCTTCGCGTCCGCCGGCGTCAGGTCGGTCGTCAGCCCGTCCAGCAGGGATTTGTTGCCGCGCAGATCGTCGACCTGCTGGCGCGGCAGCGCGATCTCGGGGTAACGCATCAGATCGCCGTAGGTCACGTATTTGGCCGAGTGGCAGCCCATGCAGACGTCGACGAACACCTGCAGGCCCTCGCGCAGGGTCTTCTGGTCCATCGTGATGTTGGGGTGCTTCAACGGCACATTGCCCTCGGCGGCGAACCCCGCTGCCGGGGCGCAGGCGATGACGATGCCGAGGATGGGGGCGGACCAGAGCATTCTTTTCATGTCAGACATCCTGTGGAAGGGGTCGTGTTTTTTCGTGCTTGGTGATGATGGGCAGGAACAGGAAGAAGCCGAAGTACACGGCCGTGGCAACCCTGCCGACCGTCTTCAGCAGCTCGTTGGGCGCCGCATGGCCGCAGTATCCGAGCACCACCACCGACAGGAAGAACAGCAGCACCATCTGGCGGTACATCGGCCGGTAACGGGCGGAACGCACCCTTCCCCGGTCCAGCCACGGGATGAAGAACAGCAGCAGCATCGACAGGCCCATGGCCGTCACGCCCATCAGCTTGTCCGGGAAGGCGCGCAGGATCGAGTACCACGGCGTCAGGTACCAGACCGGGGCGATATGCGCCGGCGTCTGGAAGCCGTTGGCGGGGGAGAAGTTGTCCGGTTCGATGAACAGGCCCCAACCGGTCGGGTTCAGGAACACGAAGTAGCAGAACACGGTCAGGAACACGCCGACGCCGAACAGGTCCTTCACGGTGTAGTAGGGATGGAAGGGGATCACGCCCTTCTTGCCCGGCTCGACACCCGTCGGGTTGTTGGAATGCACGACATGCAGCGCGTGCAGGTGTGCCACGACGATGGCGACCAGGATCATCGGGAACAGGTAATGCAGGGAGAAGAAGCGGTTCAGGGTCGGGTCGCCGATGCCGAAACCGCCGCGCAGCAGCTCGTTGATGAAGCCACCGATCACCGGCACGGCACCGAACAGGTTGGTGATGACCGTGGCGCCCCAGTACGACATCTGGCCCCAGGGCAGCAGGTAGCCGAAGAAGGCGGTGGCCTGCATCACCAGCAGGATGATCACGCCGACGATCCACAACAGCTCCCGCGGTTTCTTGTACGAGCCGTAATACAGCCCGCGTGCGAAATGCATGTAGATGATGAAGAAGAAGGCCGATGCCCCGACGGCATGGATGTAGCGGATCAGCCAGCCGTAGTCGACGTCGCGCATGATGCGCTCGACGGAATCGAAGGCCATCGTATAGCCGCCGTCCGTGGCCATGGCGCTGGGCTTGTAGAACATGGCCAGGAAAACGCCCGACAGGATCTGCAGCAGCAGCACCAGCATGGCCAGCGACCCGAAGTTCCACATGTAGTTCAGGTTCTTCGGCGTCGGATAATCGAGCACGTGCTTGCGGATCATGCCCACGATGCCGGAGCGCTCGTCCAGCCACTGGGCCAGGGATGAATTCAGCATTCGTTCAATCATGGTTCACCCCGTCAGCCGATCAGGATCTTGGCATCGGCCGTATACATGTACGGCACGGTGTACAGGTTGTAAGGGGCCGGCGATCCATCGAAAACCCGACCGGCGAGATCGTACAGCGAGCCATGGCACGGGCAGTGGAAACCGCCCGGCCACCATTCGGGCACCGAATCGCCCCACTCCGCCTGGCCGGGCGACGGCTTGTACAGGGGGATGCAGCCGAGATGGGTGCAGTTGGCCTGCAGCACCAGGTATTCCGGCTTGATGGCGCGCGTGTAGCGCTGCTCCTCGGTCTTCATCCAGGCCGCCTCCACGTGCGGATAGTCGGCGCGCGAATCCGGGTCCTTGAGCTTGGCTTCGTAGCCGTGCAGGCGCTCGAGCATCTTCTCGGTCCGGTTTACGACGAAAACCGGCTTCCCCTGCCAGGCGATCACCACCATCTGGCCCGAGACGATCGTGGAGAGATCGAACTCGGTCGTGGACGCCGCCAGCGTATCCGCCGCGGGCAACATGCTTTTGACAAAAGGGACCGCCACACCGGCGACGCCGGCGGCGCCCAGCCCTGAGGCCAGCCCCCACAGGAAATTCCTGCGTTTATGGTCAGTCGGTTCCGACATCTGTTCCCCCTGAGATGGATACTTGCCGTTATTTGGTTTGCTTGTCCGTCTTGTTCGGTATCTCGCTGGTGATCTTGATGAACGAGATGATTTCATCCTCGTCGGCGCCCATCCGGTGCTGCGGCGGCATCAGCGTGCGCGCACTGGGGTTGCCCGTGAACTTCTTGATCGCCCTCTCGCTGTTGTTGTCCCACTCGCGCAGCCGCTCCTCGGTCCACACCCAGGGTTCGCCCTTGATGTACTTCGTGAACGTGTACTTGTAGCCGGGATAGGTGCCGGCCTTGCGCCCGAGCACGCCCTTCAGGCTGGGGCCAATGCGGTTCTCGCCGGTCGTGAAGTCATGGCACATCTTGCACGGGACATTGGCAAAGACCCTGTCCGATACGACCTGGCCCGAACTGGCCATCTTGATGTAGGTGATGACGTTGTCCTCTTCCAGGCCGGTAAATGCCTGGCGCGGCATCTTGGTCCTGGCGTTCGGATCGCCGGTGAACACCTTGACCGCCGTTCCGCTGTCCTCGTCCCACTGGCGCAGCTTGTCCTCGGTCCACACCCAGGGCTCGCCCTTGATGTACTTCGTGAACGTGTAGTTGTAGCCAGGATAGGTGCCGGCCTTGCGTCCGAGAATGCCCTTCAGGCTGGGTCCGATCCCGTTCTTGCCGGTCGTGAAGTCATGGCACATCTGGCAGCGCCGCTCGGCACCGGCAAGCGCCGGCGATGCCGAAGCCATTACCGAAACCAGGACGAGCCCGGCCACAACGATCCCGCGATATCCATCCATGATCATACCTCGACATCTATCCGTTTTGCCGCTTCGGAGCAATACACGGCTCCCGCACATGCGCACACGTCACTTCGGCGATGGCTAACCCGATAGCGGCCGATGAGCAAGTGGCGATTTGCGCATGCCCCCGTCCGGCTGTGCCGCTTCGGCGCACGCCGCGACGCTCGCGGGCCGGCGATCAAAAAGCCATGCCAGTATACCGCATCA
>DATLWN010000282.1:0-3611 GCA_035576305.1 Mariprofundaceae bacterium | reverse complement strand
ATCCACAAGGAAGAGGGGGTCTCGGCCGCCGAAGTCATCATGACCCAGCTCCATGCCGGCGGGAAATTCGACCAAAATTCGTACAAAGTATCCGGCGGCCTGCATGGCGTCGGCGTGTCGGTGGTCAACGCCCTGTCCGAGTACCTGGAGCTGGTGATCAAGCGCAGCGGCAAGGTGTACTTCCAGCGCTACGAGCTGGGCGATCCCAAAGCACCGCTGAAGGAAATCGGCAGCGCCAAGGGCACCGGCACCGAGGTGCGCTTCCTGCCGAGTCTGCAGATATTCTCGCACCGCAAGATGTCCTTCGACATCCTGGCCACCCGTCTGCGCGAGCTGTCGTTCCTGAACAGCGGCGTGCGCATTGAGCTGCACGATGAGCGCAACGACAAGCATCAGGTGTTCCAGTACGAGGGCGGCATCAAGGCCTTCGTGCAGCATCTGAACCAGACGCGCAACGCCCTGCACGACGAGTGCATCTCCGTCACCGGCGAGAAGGACGGGGTGACCGTCGAGCTGGCCATGCAGTGGACCGATGCCTACCAGGAAAACATGTTCTGCTTCACCAACAACATCCCGCAGCGCGACGGCGGCACGCACCTGGCCGGTTTCCGCGCCGCGCTGACCCGCTGCATCAACAACTACGCCCAGAACAACGACATGCTGAAGAAGCACAAGATCACACTGTCCGGCGACGATGCGCGCGAGGGGCTGACCGCCGTGCTCTCCATCAAGGTGCCCGATCCGAAGTTCTCGTCGCAGACCAAGGACAAGCTGGTGTCCAGCGAGGTGCGCCCGGCGGTGGAGACCATCGTCAACGAGAAGCTGTCCGAATGGATGGAGGAGCACCCGAAGGAGATCAAGCGCATCGTCGGCAAGGTCGTCGAGGCGGCACTCGCCCGCGAGGCGGCGCGCAAGGCGCGCGACCTGACGCGCCGCAAGGGGGCGCTGGATGTGGCCAATCTGCCGGGCAAGCTGGCCGACTGTCAGGAGAAGGACCCGGCGGGAAGCGAGATCTTCCTGGTCGAGGGCGATTCGGCCGGCGGTTCGGCCAAGCAGGGCCGAGACCGGCGCTTCCAGGCCATCCTACCGCTGAAGGGCAAGATCCTGAACGTCGAGAAGGCCCGCTTCGACAAGATGCTGTCCAGCCAGGAGATCGGCACGATGATCACGGCGCTGGGCACGGGCATCGGCAAGGAGGACTTCGACGTCTCGAAGCTGCGCTACCACAAGGTCATCATCATGACCGATGCCGATGTCGACGGTTCGCACATCCTGACCCTGCTGCTGACCTTCTTCTACCGGCAGATGCGCGAGCTGATCGAGCGCGGCTACCTGTATATCGCGCAGCCGCCGCTGTACCGCGTGGCGCGCGGACGCAAGGCGCAGTACATCGCCAACGACGATCAGATGTTCGAGTTCCTGCTGACCAGCGGCGCCGAGGGCAAGAGCTATGTCCCGGGCGCCGGCGCCAGCGCGCTGACCGGCGAGCGCCTGAACACCATGGTGCGCAGCACCCACCGCCTGCAGTCGCTGCGCAAGCGCCTGTCGCAGCGCCTGGACGGCCGTGTGCTGAAGCTGCTGCTCGAGACCGGCAAGACCGATCTGTCGCTGCTGCGCCACAGCGACAAGCTGGAGGCGCGCATGGCCGAGGTCGAGGCCGCCTTCCGCGCCGAGTGCCGGCCGGACGAGGAGTTGCGCTGGCGCATTCAGCAGGATGCCGACGAGGGGATCTGCCGCGTGATGTTCCAGCGGCGCGACCACGGCCGCACCATGACCAGCTGGCTGGAGAAGAGCCTGGTGGCCACGGCCGAGTTCCAGGAGGCCCAGACCCTGAGCGCCAGCCTGAAGGCGCTGGTGGCCGACGGCGCCGTGTTGAGGGACGGCGACAAGGACGGCCAGCCGATCACCCATTACGAGGAGGTCGCGGCCGCCATTGAGCAGGAGGGTCGCAAGGGCCTGACCATCCAGCGCTACAAGGGCCTGGGCGAGATGGATCCGGAGCAGCTGTGGGAGACCACGATGGATCCGGCCAACCGCATCCTGCTGCAGGTCAAGCTCGAGGATGCGGTGGAGGCGGACGCGACGTTTTCGATGCTGATGGGCGATGCCGTGGAGCCGCGCCGCGACTTCATCCAGAACAACGCCCTGAAGGTGCGCAACCTGGATATCTAGGAGGCCTCGTGTGAACGGGCACAAGCAAAGCCTGACCTATGCCGAGTGCGGGGTCGATATCGATTCCGGCAATGCCTTCGTCGGCCGCATCAGGCAGGCGGTTTCCTCGACGATGCGTCCGGAGGTGCTGGCCGGGTTGGGCGGCTTCGGCGCCCTGTTCCGCGCCGATTTCTCCGCCATGCAGGAGCCGGTTCTGGTCTCCGGCACCGACGGCGTCGGCACCAAGCTGCTGCTGTTGCAGCAGTTCGACCGGCCGCACGTGGCCGGCATCGATGCCGTGGCGATGTGCGTCAACGATATCGCCGCGCTCGGCGCGGAGCCGCTGTTCTTCCTCGATTACCTGGCCATCGGTGCCTTGACCGGCGATACGCTGGTGCGCGTCGTCGAGGGCATCGCCGATGCCTGCCGCACCTGCGAATGCGCACTGATCGGCGGCGAGACCGCCGAGATGCCGGGCATGTATGCGCCGGGGCATTACGACATCGGCGGCTTCGCCGTCGGCGTCGTCGACAGGCCCAGGATCATCGACGGTTCGGGGATCACCGACGGCGACGTGCTCCTGGGCCTGGCCTCCAGCGGCCCGCACTCCAACGGCTATTCGATGGTGCGCAAGCTGCTCGAGCTGGGACGCGCCGATCTGAGGAACGACACGCTGTCCGACGGGCGCAAGGCGATCGACGGCGTGCTGGCCCCCACAAGGCTGTATGTGCCGGCGGTCAAGGCGCTGATGCGCGGCGGCGTCGGTGTACATGGCTTCTCGCATATCACCGGCGGCGGCATGTTCGACAATCTCGAGCGCCTGCTGACCGAGGAGCTGGCCGTCACTGTCGACGTTTCCAGCTGGCCGGTGCCGCCGGCCTTCGAGTACCTGCTCGGCTTTGCCGATGTGGCACGCAGCGAGCGCTACCGCACATTCAACATGGGCATCGGCTTCGTCGCGATCCTGCCCGAGGCCGAGGCCGGCAGGGCCGAGGCCCTGTTGAAGGATGCCGGCGAGGCGGTCTACCGCATCGGCCGTGTGCACCGGCGCGATGGCGACCCGGTCACCCTGATCGGCTAGATGATCCATCCTGTCATATGAGTGCGAAAACGATCGCGGTGATGGCCTCCGGCCGCGGCACGAACCTGAGGGTGATTCTCGAAGCGGTGAAGGCCGGCGAGTGCCCGGTCGGCGTGCACCTGGTGATCTCGGACAAGCCCGAAGCCCCGGCGCTGGATATCGCACGGGATGCCGGCGTGCCGGCGGTGGTGCACCTCGATCCGAAGGCCTATGCGGACCGGGCACACTTCGATGCGGCCTGCGCCGATGCGATCGACAGCCACGACTGCCGCTGGATCGTGCTCGCCGGCTACATGCGCATCCTGTCCGCCGAGTTCGTGCGCCGCTTCCGTGGCCGCATCGTCAATATCCATCCCTCGCTGCTGCCCGCCTTCCCCGG
>DATLWN010000281.1:0-3893 GCA_035576305.1 Mariprofundaceae bacterium | reverse complement strand
GCCCTCGAGCTCGGCCGCGGCCTGGTCCGGCCCGTACACGGCGAAGCCCGCATCGCGCAGGCGGTCGGCCAGGCCCGCCACCAGCGGTGCCTCCGGTCCGATGACGATGAGCTCGGGCTTCTCGGAGCGGGCCAGCGCCATCAACCCGTCGATATCCCCGGCGCTGACGCCGATGCAGCGCGCCTCGTGCTCGATGCCGGGATTGCCCGGCGCGCACAGCACCTCGGTCACACTGGGAGAACGCTTGAGTTTCCAGCACAGCGCATGTTCGCGCCCGCCGCTGCCGACTACGAGTACCTTCACCGCCTATCCCCTCTCCATATCAGGAGCGGCGAACCATAGCTCAGTTTGCCGCACTTGTGCACCGCCCGCCGGCCGGCTGTATCCGTGGGACACACCATCGCCGCTTTCACAAAGGCCCGATTGCGCCATAGCATGGGCCGGCATGAACAAGCCACCCATGAGCGAGGAAGAGAGAAAGGCCAACCGGCGGTGGTGGATCGTCATGGCGACCTTCACCGCCCTGCTGATCATCCTGAACTACAAGCACCTGCCCAGCCTGCTGGCCGAGCTGGCGATGCAGGGGCTGACGATCGTGACCTGGCTTCTGTGGATCAAGGCCTGCATGGACATCTACGCCTTCTTCGCCAGCCGCAGGCAGCTCAGCGAATGGGGCTTCATCAACCTCGGCGCCGCCCTGTGCTGCTCGCTGCTGCTATGGATCATCAACGACAGCGCCAAGGAGGTGCTGGGCATCCTCTACTTCGCGGTCGCGGCTGCCGCCGTCGTCACGGTTGTCTTCCACCCGGGCAAGAAATAGGAACAAGCCCGGGGCCTTCCACGCCCACCCCTCTCCAATCCTGATTGACACACAGCACCGCAAACTGGGCAAACGTGTATTGCCGGCCGACCGCTCCTTGTCTTCAATAAACTATAAACATGGTACGGATTATCATGCAGGGAGGCGCAGCAAATGCGCGACCCTATCTGCCATCGAAGGCGCATTTCAGCAAGCCCTGGAAAGGAGTTGAACATGCATATGTTGAAATTGGCATTGATCACCGCACTGACCCTGGGATTCGCAGCCCTGCCTGCCGCGGCCGGTGAAAATGACCCAACCGATAAGGCTCTTGGCGAGAAGCTCGTGCACCAGGTGTGGACAGACATGAAAAACCTGGATGTGGCGAGCCTTGAAAAGACCATAGCCAAAGGCTTTCAGTCCGTGCACGAGTACGGCGCGTACGATCGCGAACAGGAGATCGCGCTGATCAAGAAAGTGAAGGTCGGCGAATATTCCCTGAGCAAAATCAAGGTGACGCGCGATGGCCCGGTCATCGTTGTCTCTTATTACGCTTCTGTGGAGGAAACCATTAAAGGGAAGCGGCTGCATTTGAAGCCAGCACCTCGCCTCAGTGTCTTTTTGAAGACCGATGACGGCTGGAAATGGATGGTCCATGCCAACCTCCACGGCCTAGAGTAACGCGGGACTGCTCCTCAGCAACGGCCCTCGAGGTACTTGCGGATCACGGGCAGCGCCTCGCCCAGATGCTCGAAGGCGTGCGAGCCGCCGGGATAGACGCGGATGTCGGCATGGCCCTCGTAGTGCCGCATGGCCTGCCAGTGGCCGTACACCTCGTCGCCCTGATCGAGCAGCACCAGCGGCGGCACCGTCAGTGCGGAGGCCTCGGTCAGGTACTTCGTGAGCTGGTCGCACAGCGCCGCCGTCCATTCGTAGCTCTTGCCGGTGTTGAAGTTCTTCTGCGGGCCGATGTAGTCGCGCAGCAGCGCATCGTCGATCAGCGGATTGATCAGGATCGCCGGCAGCCCGTATTTGCCGGCGAGATGGGCGGCATACAGCCCGCCGAGGGACATGCCCGCCAGCGCCACCGGCTTCTTCCAGCGGCGCCCCTTGCGGACGAGCTTGTCGAGCGCCGCCACCGCCTTGTCCGGCACATGCGACAGCGTGGGGGAAACCACCTTGATATCGGTCAGCGCTGCGTCCAGCTGCGCCGCCTTCCCCCCCTTGCCGGTACCGTTGAACCCGTGAGCGACGATCAGCATGCATACCTCCGGTTTGCCTCGGTAGCCCTGCATGCTGGTGGCGCCGACCGGAAAGATTCCGTGACGAACGACCAAACGCAGACGACGGGAACGAAGGGGAGGCAGCCCCCCGGCGATCAGTGGCGGAAGTGGCGGATGCCGGTGAACACCATGGCGAGGCCATGCTCGTCGGCGGCGGCGATGACCTCCTCGTCGCGCACCGAACCGCCCGGCTGGATCACGGCCGCGGCACCGGCCTCGGCCAGCGCATCCACGCCGTCGCGGAACGGGAAGAAGGCGTCGGAGGCCACGGCGGAGCCCTTGATGGCATCGCCGCCATGCTGGGCGGCGATGCGCGTGGAATTGACGCGGTTCATCTGCCCGGCGCCGACGCCGAGCGTCACCCCATCCTTGGCGAACACGATGGCGTTGGACTTCACGTGCTTGGCCACGGTCCAGGCGAACAGCATGTCGGCCCATTCGGCCTTTGTCGGCTGGCGCTTGCTCACGACCTTGCAGGCGGCGCGCTCCAGGATGTGCGCATCGCGCTCCTGCACCAGCAGGCCGCCGTTGACGCGCTTGAAATCCCAGCCGCCCGTGACCGGCTCCGCCGACGGGGCCAGCAGCAGGCGCAGGTTCTTCTTGCCGGCCAGGGCCGCACGGGCGCCCTCGCTGTAGCCCGGGGCGATGACCACCTCCATGAATGTCTCGGCGATCAGCTTGGCCGTGGCCTCGGTCAGCTCGCGGTTGAAGGCGGCAATGCCTCCAAAAGCGGACACCGAATCGGCGGCGCGCGCCCGCTCGTAGGCCTCGGCCTGTTCGCCTCCGACGGCGACGCCGCACGGGTTGGCGTGCTTGACGATGACGGCCGCGCCCTCGGCGAAATCGCGCACGCAGGCGAAGGCCGCATCGGCATCTGCGATGTTGTTGTACGACAGGGCCTTGCCCTGCAGCACCTGGCAGTCGGCCATCGACACGCCGACGTCCTCCGGATCGGCATAGAAGGCGCCGTCCTGGTGCGGGTTCTCGCCGTAGCGCAGCGCATCCGCCGTCCTGATGAACTGGCGGGTCAGCACGTCCGGGAACTTGCGCCTCGTGCCGTCGGCGTTCAGGGCAGAGAAATGGTTGGCGATGGCGCCGTCGTAGGCGGCGGTGTGCGCGAAGGCCTTGACGGCCAGCGCCCGGCGCTTGCCCAGGTCCAGCCTGCGGGACTGGATCGATTTCAGCACCATCTCGTAATCGGACGGGTCGACGACGACGGTGACGAACTTGTGGTTCTTGGCCGCGGAGCGGACCATGCTCGGCCCGCCGATGTCGATGTTCTCGATGGCATCGTCGACGGTGCAGCCATCCTTCGCCACCACCTCGCGGAACGGATACAGGTTCACGCACACCAGGTCGATCGGCTTGATGGCATGATCGGCCATCGCGGAAAGGTCGTGCGGATTGTCGCGCCGCGACAGGATGCCGCCATGCACCTTCGGGTGCAGCGTCTTGACGCGCCCATCCATCATCTCGGGGAAGCCGGTGTAGTCGGAGACGTCGCGGCAGGCGATGCCCGCCTCGCGCAGCAGGCTGGCGGTGCCACCGGTGGACAGGATCTCGATGCCCATGGCGCCCAGACCGCGGGCGAAATCGACCACGCCGGTCTTGTCTGACACGCTGATCAGCGCGCGTTTGATGGCGGCCATCGGCCCTCCCAGCTACAAGGTTGCAATATCGAAAAGGATGCGGAACGCTACGCTTCCGACCGGTCAACGCAAGCCGGCATCGTGAAACAGCCAAGCCCAGGAGTGCGCATGATGCGAAGCCACCGTCTTCTGATCCCGGCCCTGCTGGCCGCCAGCCTCGCC
>DATLWN010000280.1:0-2670 GCA_035576305.1 Mariprofundaceae bacterium | reverse complement strand
GGTGCGCGCCTCGTCCCACGGGTTGCGGGCCGGTCCGAAGGCCGAGGTCTCGTTGGACGAGCCCATGGCGAACTCGTCCATGTTCGTCTTGCCGACGAGCACGGCGCCGGCCTGTTTGAGCAGCGTGATCACATGCGCGTCGTACGGGGCGTGGAAGCCCTTCAGGATGGACGAGCAGCACTGCGTCGGGCCGTCCTGGGTGCAGAAGATGTCCTTGACCGCGACCGGCAGCCCCTCCAGCGGCCGCGCGCCGTGCTTGGCGCGATGGGCGTCCGAGGCGGCCGCCTGGTCCAGCACATGCTCGGCATCAAGGTGCACGAAGGCGTTCAGCCCCCCGTTGTGGGCCTCGATGCGCTTGAGGTACAGCGTGGCCAGATCGACGGCCGAGATTTCGCCGGCATCCAGCCTGTCCTTCCATGCGTGCAGCGGGGTGAACGGCATCATTCGATGACCTTGGGTACGACATACAGCCCGGACTCGGTGGCCGGCGCGGGTTGCTGCAGCGCCTCGCGGCGGTTGGGGTTGGCGGCGATGTCGGCCCTGAGCGGCATGGCCGCGTCGTGCGGGTGGGCGGTCGGCGGCACGTCCTTGGTATCCAGCTTCTGCAGCGAATCGACATATTCGAGGATGTGGTTCAGCTGCGGGCCGAGCGCCGCGGCCTCGTCATCCGTCAAGCGGATCCGTGCCAGATTGGCGACTTTGCGCACATCGATCTGCATCGCGGGCCTCCCTGAGTCGAGCGGGGGCGAAGCATAGCGGCAATGCCGCCGGGACTCCACCGTTCAGGCGCCGGTATCGGTGACGGATTCGAAGGTCTCCAGCTTGCTCGGACCCTTGAAGGTCTCCTTGGCCTTCTGGGCATCCTGGCGGGCGCGGTAATGCGCCTGCAGGAAGGAGTCGCTTTTCGTCCAGTTTTCGAAGGCCTCGCGGTTTTCCCACATCGTCAGCACGATATGGCAGTCGCCGGTGTCATCGGTGGGGCGCAGCACCATGTTGCGGATGAACCCGGGGGCCTGGTCGACCAGGCCGATGCGGTTTCTGAAGCGTTCCTCGAAATCCGGCCATTGCCCCTGATGGACGGGGATGCGGTTCATGGTGATGAACATCGGAGACCTCCTCGCTACGGGACGCGTCAGCGTCGGCGGCGCGTGATGCCCGTGTCTTTTCGTTTACCGGCGATCCGGTACGGTTGCCGCCCCGTGGGCGGGCGCGGCCTGCTTTCCGCTCGTCTTCTTGATGTAATCGATGATCTGGTCTTCCGGTTCGCCGGTCATGAACTGGGACGGCATGCGCGTGTAGGCCTTCGCATCGCCTGTCAGTTCCTTGACGGCCTTGGCGGTGTTGTAATCCCACTGCCGGATCCTTTCCTCGGTCCACACCCACGGTTTGCCCTTGATATAGGTCTTGAACACATAATGGTATCCGGGGTAGGTGCCCGCCGGACGGCCCAGGATGCCCTTCAGGCTGGGGCCGATCCTGTTCTTGCCGGTGGTGAAGTCGTGGCAGGCCTTGCACTTGTTCTCGGCCCCGGCATGGGCGGAGCCGGGCGCAAGCCCTGCCAGGCAAAGGGCGATGGCGCATGCGATCAAAGGATTCCTGTTCATCGGTTCACCGGCTCCTGTGCGGCTCGTCAAGGATTGCCGGGATCGAGCGGGTTGTTGGGCGGCGGCGGTGGTTTGACCCCGGTCAGGAAGGCGGCCACGTCGGCGATGTCCCGATCGCTCAGCTTGCCGGCCACATCGCGCATCGCGCCCATATAGTCGTTGGTTCGCCCGGCCGCATCCCCGCGCGAGGCCCGGCGGAACGAGGCCAGCTCGTGCGTCAGGTACACATAGTTCTGGCCGCTGAGGGCGGGAAACAGCAAGCCGGCGCTGTGTCCCCGGTAGCCATGGCAGCCCTGGCAGGCGGGAACCCGCTCGTCCGGGATGCCCGCGGTGACGATGCTCTGGCCCCGCTCGGCATCGCCGATGCGTGTGCCCTCCTTGCGCAGCTTGCCCAGATCCGAGCCGCTGTACGGTGCCTGCAGGGTATGCAGATAGGCGGCCACGTCCTTGCGTTGCTGCTCGGTCATGGCCTTGGCGATGTCGTTCATCTTGTGCATCACGTCATCGGTGCGCCGGTCCGTGGCGAAATCGGTCAGCTGCTTGAACAGATAGGCATAGACCTGGGATGCGAGCCGGGGCGTGCCGATGTCGTCGGAGCCCATGCCGTCGGCGCCGTGGCATTTCTGGCAGGCGGGCACCCTGTCGCCGAGGCCGGATATGAAAATCTGCTCTCCTGCGCTGATGCCGCCGGTGTCCGGCGCGGCAGCGGCGTGCGTGGGCAGGATCAGCCAGGCCAGCATCGCGATCCATGCCGTGCGCCGCATCAGATCGGTCAAAGCAGTGTCAATCCGTTGAAGGCCCATGGCTCACCGCCCTTTTGAGAACATCCGGGGAACATCCGTTTCCGGCCGAGGTCGCGATCGATTCGTCGAGCGCGGGGCGTATCCTACGGCCAATCCGCGCCCTATAAAAGGGCCGGCGCCCCGGAAAGGGGCGCCGGCAACAGCTGAAACGGGGGAGGGGTATCCGTCAGCTGATCTCTGCGGCCGCCGTCAGTCCTCGTGGCGACGGCGATCGCCGTCATGCTCTGTGCGCGCGGGCCGGTGGTAGCGGGGCGCCGGGTAGT
>DATLWN010000279.1:0-4198 GCA_035576305.1 Mariprofundaceae bacterium | reverse complement strand
CACGCCGAACTCGCCGCTCGCCGGGTCGCGCAGCGCGATGCGGCCGTCGAGGCTGGCGATGTAGTTGGCGTAGACCAGCGGCTGACCGCTGGCCTGCCAGTGCAGGTCCAGTGCCAGCCAGGTTCCCTCAAGCGGCCGGCTTTCCGCCGGCGCCGGCAACAGTCGCACGATGCTCATGCGTCGAAACTAGGTCCGGATCGCGCAAATTGCGAGCGGACCTGTGGGCGTAATTTGTGCGAGCAAACGGCCGTCTTCGAACGTTGACGCCCCTGCGGCCGGTGCCGAGATTGCCAGGCATGAACGACAACAAGCGTGCCGGCGAGCTGATACGGTTCCTGCAGCCGATCATTCTGGTGCTGTCGTTCGTGCTGGTGCTGTCGGCCGCCATGACGATTCCGTCAGGTCTGCTGGCGCTCGGCGAATCCCGTCGGGAAGTGGAGGCCTTTCTCGTAACCGGCGCCGCCTGCCTGCTGCTGGCATTCCTGGGCTTCGCACTGACCGGTCGCCGCCGGCGTTTCCAGGTGACCAGCAAGCAGCTCTACCTGATCACCGTCTCCAACTGGTGCGCTTTCGCCGTCGCCGGCGCCCTGCCGCTCTATTTCGGCCTGCCGGGCCTCTCCTTCGCCGACGCCTTTTTCGAATCGATGTCGGGCATCACGACCACCGGCTCGACCGTACTGACCGGGCTCGACCACATGGCGCACAGCATCCTGCTCTGGCGCGGCATCCTGCAATGGGTCGGCGGCATCGGCATCATCATGCTCGGCATCGCCATCCTGCCGTTCCTGCAGGTCGGCGGCATGCGGCTGTTCGCGACGGAGTCCTCCGACTGGTCCGGCAAATCGCTGCCGCGCGCCCAGACGCTGATCCGCAACATCGGCGTCGTTTACATCACCATCTCGCTGCTGGCCGCCATCTGCTACCACCTGGCCGGCATGGGCGCCTTCGATGCCGTCGTGCATGCGATGACCACCGTCTCGACCGGCGGCTACTCGAACTACGACGCCTCCATCGGCTATTTCGGCGACAAGCCGGGCATCCTCTGGATCGGCAGCCTCTTCATGCTGCTGGGCTCGCTGCCGTTCGGCCTCTATGTCGCGGCGATGTACGGCAAACGGGACCAGCTCTGGCACGACAGCCAGGTGCGCGGCTTTCTCGCCTTCGTCGCCGTCGTCGTGCTGCTGCTGAGCACCGAGCGGGTCTTGCACAGCGATGTCTCCTTCATGCAGGCGCTGACGCAGGCGACCTTCAACGTCATCTCGGTGATCACCACCACCGGCTACGTTTCCGAGGACTACACGCTCTGGGGGCCATACGCGATCGTCGTCTTCTTCTACCTGATCTTCGTCGGCGGCTGTTCGGGCTCGACGGCCGGCGGCCTGAAATTCTTCCGCCTGCAGCTCGCCGTCGTGCTGCTGCGCAACCAGCTGCGGCTGATGCGCCACCCGCATGCCGTCTACACGACGCGCTACAACAACCGCCAGGTGACCGACGACATCGTCCGCTCGCTGATCGCCTTCTCGTTCTATTTCGGCTTCACCATCGCCGTGCTGACCTTCTGCCTGTCGCTGACCGGCCTCAATTTCCTGACCAGCCTCAGTGCCGCCGCCACGGCGGTGGCCAACGTCGGCCCGGGCCTTGGCGATGTCGTCGGCCCGTCCGGCAACTTCTCGTCGCTGACCGACACGGCGAAATGGCTGCTCGCCGGCGGCATGCTGCTGGGGCGCCTGGAGATCATGACCATCCTCGTCATGTTCACCCGCACCTTCTGGAAAACCTGAGTTGCAGGAACCCGGAACCGCCCCCAAACGAACACTGCTGAGCTGGAGCAGCGGCAAGGACAGCGCCTGGGCGCTGCACCTGCTGCGCCGCGATCCGGCCATCGAGGTGGCCGGCCTCTTCACCACCGTCAACGCGGTTCACCGGCGGGTCGCCATGCACGCCGTTCGGCTGGAACTGCTGCGCCGGCAGGCGGCGGCTGCCGGTCTGCCGCTGACGGTGATCGAGATTCCCTCGCCGTGCAGCAACGACGATTACGCCGCCGCCATGCAGGCCTTCGTCGATCAGGCCAAGGCCGACGGCATCGAGTGCATGGCCTTCGGCGATCTGTTTCTCGAGGATATCCGGAGTTATCGCGAAAGCGCGCTGGCCGGCACCGGCATCGAGCCGATCTTCCCGCTCTGGCTGATCCCGACCCGGCAACTGATCGGCGACATGCTGGCGGCGGGAGTCACCGCCCACATCACCTGTGTCGATCCGAAGAAACTGCCGCCCCGTTTCGCCGGCCGCGAACTTTCCGAGAGCCTGCTGGCCGAGCTGCCGGAAGGTGTCGACCCCTGCGGCGAGAACGGCGAATTCCACACCTTCGTCAGCGCCGGCCCGATGTTCGATGCTCCGCTGCAGGTCATCCCCGGCGAATGTGTGGAGCGAGACGGCTTCATCTTTGCCGACCTTCTGCCTGCCAAATAGTCATTCAACCCGTTAATCGGTTAAGCATTTATCCGGGCAGCCGCTATGCTTCGGCGCGATGAATCCAGAGGCGCAGCAACAGCCGGCCCGCAGCAGTGATGCGAAAGCGGAGATCGGGCAGTTAAACAAACTGCTCGGCGACTGCATGCTGCGCGATAAGGTGCAGCTGGAGAAACGGCTGCAGGGGCTCGCGCGCCGGGTAAAGCAGGGCCAGCCGGTCGATCGTGGCCTGGGCGAGGTACGCCGGCAGATCGAACAGTCGACAGCGATGCTCGGCGCCCGCAAGGCCGCCCTGCCCGCCATCGAATACCCCGAAACCCTGCCGGTTTCCGAACATCGCCAGCAGATCGCCGATGCCATTTCAAAACATCCGGTGGTGATCGTCGCCGGCGAGACCGGCTCGGGCAAAACCACCCAGCTGCCGAAGATCTGCCTGGAGCTGGGGCGCGGCCTGCAGGGGCTCGTCGGCCATACCCAGCCGCGCCGCATCGCCGCGCGCAGTGTCGCCGGCCGCATCGCCACGGAGCTGGGAACCAGAATCGGCGAGTTGGTCGGCTTCAAGGTGCGCTTTTCCGACCAGACCAGCGCCAGCAGCCATATCAAGCTGATGACCGACGGCATCCTCTTGGCCGAGATCCGCTCCGATCCCGAGCTGTGGGCCTACGACACCATCATCGTCGACGAGGCGCACGAGCGCAGCCTGAACATCGATTTCCTGCTCGGTTACCTGAAGCGGCTCATGCCCCGCCGCCCGGACCTGAAGATCATCATCACCTCGGCCACCATCAATACCGAGGCCTTCTCGCGCTTTTTCGACGATGCGCCGGTGATCGAGGTCTCCGGCCGCAGCTATCCGGTGGAGATCGTTTACCGGCCACTACAGGGAGATGAGGACGACCAGGATCGCGACCTGCCCGAGGCGATCGCCCAGGCCGTCGAGGAGCTTGGCCGGGTCGATCCGACGGGCGACACGCTGGTCTTCCTGCCGGGCGAACGTGAAATCCGCGAAGCCGCCGAGGCGCTGCACCATCACAGCCTGAACCGGGCCGGGTCGCACACCGAGATCGTGCCGCTCTACTCGCGCCTGTCGCCCGCCGAGCAGGATCGTGTCTTCCAGCCGCACAAGGGGCGGCGCATCGTGCTGGCCACCAACGTCGCGGAAACCTCGCTGACCGTGCCCGGCATCCGCTTCGTCGTCGATTCGGGGCTGGCGCGCATCAGCCGCTACTCGGCGCGCACCAAGGTGCAGCGCCTCCCCATCGAGCCGATCTCGCAGGCCAGCGCCAGCCAGCGCGCCGGCCGCTGCGGCCGCATCGCCGCAGGCACCTGTGTTCGCCTCTACGCCGAGGAGGATTTCGCCAAACGCCCGGCGCAGACCGATCCGGAGATCCTGCGTACCAATCTCGCCAGCGTGATCCTGCAGATGGAGAACCTGAACCTCGGCGAGGTGGCCGCCTTCCCGTTCATGGATGCCCCCGAAGGCCGCAACGTGGCCGACGGCTACCGCCTGCTCGCCGAACTGAACGCGGTGGACGACAAACAGCGTCTCACCGACACCGGCCGCATGCTGGCCCGCATGCCGCTCGATCCGCGCATCGGCCGCATGCTGATCGAGGCGAATCGCAAGCAATGCCTCGATGAGATGCTGGTCATCGCATCGGCGCTGGCCGTGCAGGACCCGCGCCTGCGCCCCGCCGATGCCCAGCAGCAGGCCGACCAGAAGCAGCGC
>DATLWN010000278.1:0-5568 GCA_035576305.1 Mariprofundaceae bacterium | reverse complement strand
AGCTTGATGGAACGTGCCGCCGGGCCCTCGCCGATCATGATGTCCAGCTGGAAGTCCTCCATGGCCGGATACAGGATCTCCTCGACCTGCGGGTTCAGACGATGGATCTCGTCGATGAACAGCACATCACCCGGTTCCAGGTTGGTCAGCATCGCCGCCAGGTCGCCGGGCCGTTCGATGACCGGGCCGGAGGTGGCGCGGATCTGCACGCCCATCTCGTGGGAGATGATGTTGGCCAGCGTGGTTTTCCCCAGCCCCGGTGGCCCGTACAGCAGCACATGGTCCAGCGATTCGCTGCGCCGGTTGGCCGCCTTGATGAACACGGACAGGTTGTCGCGGATCTTGTCCTGGCCGACGTATTCGTCGAGCCGCTTCGGCCTGAGCGCCGCGTCCCAGGTCTCCTCACCCTGCGGGTCCGCCGCGATCAGCCGTTCCGGTGCGTCGTCGGGGTGCATGCTCAGCCGATCGCCTTCAGGGTTTCGCGGAACATCGATTCGAAATCATCGTGCGTCCCGGCCCGCTTCAGGGCCGGATCGATCTGTGCCGGCTTGTATCCGAGATTGATCAGGGCGGAGCGGACATCCTCGGCGATGGCATTGCCGGCCTGGGCTGGTGCGCCGGTCAGGCCGCTGGCATCCAGCTTGCCCCTGAGCTCCAGGATCAGGCGCTGGGCCGTCTTCTTGCCGATGCCGGGGGTGCGGGCGATGGCGGCATCGTCACCCTGCTCGATGGCCTGCATCAGCTCCTCCGCCGCAATGCCGGACATCAGGTTCAGGCCCAGGCGGGCGCCGATGCCGGAAACGGTCGTCAGCCTGCGGAACAGGGCGCGTTCGGCAAGCGAGGCGAAGCCGAACAGCGTGATCTGGTCTTCCCGCACATGGGTATGGATGAACAGCGCCGCTTTCTGGCCCTGCTGCAGGCGGCACAGGGTCTGCAGGCTCAGATGCACCTCGTAGCCGACGCCGCCCGTATCGAGCACGACGGTGCCAACCGGGTCAAGCTCACGCACGGTGCCGGAAAGCCAGCCGATCACGGACGGCTCCGCGTCTGTTGCCTGTCGGCGATTGCCTGCATGCGGCTATGATGGGCGTGGCAGATGGCAACTGCAAGGGCATCGGCGGCATCCTCGGCCGGAGCCGGGGAGGGCTTGAGCAGGACCTGCACCATGCGCTGGATCTGGGCCTTGTCGGCACGGCCGAAACCGACGACCGCCTGCTTGACCGCGGTCGGGGAATACGCGGTCACCGTGAGCCCCGCATCCGCGCAGGCGGCGATCAACGCCCCCCTGGCCTGTCCGAGCTTCAGGGCGGAGGCGGCGTTCTTGGCCATGAACACATCCTCCATGCCCGCCGATTCAGGCCGGTAGGTGGCGATCACCGCCTGCAGCCGCCGGAACAGGATATGCAGCCGCTCGCCCAGTGTGCCGTCGCCGGTATGGATGACCTCGTGATGCACGTGCGCGAGATACGGGCCGTCGACATCGATGATGCCGATACCGGTATGCCGCGATCCCGGGTCCACGCCGAGCAGGCGTCTCATGCGTTCAGCCGCTGCATCTCCTCTGCGGAGATATCGAAATTGGCATAGACGTTCTGCACGTCATCGAGATCCTCGAGCCGCTCGACCAGCCGCAGCACCTTCTCGGCCTCCTCGCCCTCGACGTGGATGGTGTTTTCGGGGATCCATGCGATCTCGCCGAGCGCGGGGGGCAGCCCCTCCTTCTCGAAGGCATCCTGCAGGGCCGGGAAATCGGCGGGTGCGCACGTGAGCTCAATCGCACCCTCGTCCGGCTTGTCGATGATGTCGTCGGCACCGGCCTCCATGCCGATCTCCATCAGGCGCTCCTCGCCGACCTTGGCCCGGTCGAACACGAACAGGCCCTTCTGCTGGAACATCCAGGAAACACAGCCGGTCTCCCCGAGGCTGCCACCGCCTTTGGTGAAGGCGGAGCGCACGTCGGAGACCGTGCGATTGCGGTTGTCGGTCATGCAGTCGACGAGGATGGCCACGCCCGCCTGGCCATAGCCCTCGTAGCGCACCTCCTCGAGGGAGGCGCCTTCGCCGCCACCGGCGCCGCGGGCGATGGCGCGCTCGATGTTGTCCTTGGGCATGTTGACGGCACGTGCCGCGTTGACAGCGGCGCGCAGGCGGGGATTGGCCTCCGGGTCACCGCCACCCAGACGCGCGGCCACGGTGATCTCGCGGATGTAGCGCGTGAAGACCTGGCCGCGCTTGGCATCCGCGGCCGCCTTCTTGTGCTTGATGGTTGACCATTTGCTGTGTCCGGACATGACGGGTGTTCCTCGCATCGATGCCTTGGCGGCCTGTGGATCGCCGGCAGGCTACAGGTTCCCGGCCGCCACGTCAGGTTGGTTACAGGTGTTCGGCCAGGGTCGTCATGACCTTCGAGGTCAGGCGCATCATGCCCTTGACCAGGGGCGGGAGCTCGGCCGCTCCCAGCGACTCGGCCAGTTCGGCATGTTGGCCCTCGTCGATCTTCATCTGCGCGACGATGCTGCGGCTGCGCATATCCTCGGCCGGAAGGCGCTCGAGGTGGCTGTCCAGGTGCCGGACCACCTGGTGCTCGGTTTCCGCCAGGAATCCCAGGTTCCAGCGATCACCGGCGACACCGGCGGCGATGCCGATGGCCAGCGATCCGGCATACCACAGCGGATCGAGCAGGGACGGCTTCGCATCCAGCTCATGCAGGCGCCGGCGGCACCAGTTCAGGTGATCGGCCTCCTCAACCGAGGCGCGGCGGAACTTGTCGCGCAGGGCCGGGTCACGCGCCGTCAGGCTCTGGCCCTGGTACAGCGCCTGGGCCGCCATCTCCCCGGCGTGGTTGACGCGCATCAGCCCTGCCGACAGTCGGCGCTGTGCATCCGGCAGCGGTGCCTCCGCGCTTTGTTCCGCCGGGTACGGACGGGAGCTGCGCTGTTCGCAGAAGATGTTGAACAGGGCATGATCGAGATGCCCGATCGCCCGGTCGCTAAGGCTCAGACGGCGGAAAGGCTGGCGCTCTGTCATCGCAAGGATCATACGGTTGCCGGCCGGT
The DNA here is from genome assembly GCA_035576305.1 of Mariprofundaceae bacterium. Lineage (GTDB taxonomy): Bacteria > Pseudomonadota > Zetaproteobacteria > Mariprofundales > Mariprofundaceae > DATLWN01. The sequence continues at coordinate 2,513 of DATLWN010000278.1, read as the reverse complement.
GATGCAAGGCGGTGACCGGCGGCATGCGGCGACGGTTCATGTATGACACGAATATTACATTGATATTACAAGGGCTTCCGGCAGTCATCCACAGCATCTGTGGATAACTTGGTGGAAAAGACGGCTGCAAGGCCGGATTTCCGTGGTGATCGCCGGGGCGGGTGACAAATGCCTTATATTTGTGCATACAATAAATATGATTAATAACAATTAGTTACAGATATATGTAAATGTATTGCATGCATAAATGCCGCGGGGGCGATGATGGTGGTGCCGAGGTGGTGGATAAACCGTGGCCGTCGCCGGGTCACGCAAGGGCGCCAAGGCCCGACAGAATCCTGTCGGCCGCGTCCCGGCCACGCATCACCGCTGTTTCGATGGTCGCCGGCAGGTCCCCCGGCTGGGGGTGTTCGCCGGCATCGAGGACCGACGCGGGCAGCGCCGGTGATGCGGTGGCGCGGACCAGTGTGGTGGCGCGACGTTCGTGCACGAGGCGTACATGGCAGGGGCGAATGGCGGCCTGCCGGCCCAGCATGGCGGACAACTCGCCGCAGAGCCTTTCGGTCCATGGCTGCAGTGAATCCGGGCTTGCAGCGCTGACGACGGCGCAGAAATGGCGGTATCGCCCTTGCGCGGACCCGGGCATCTGCCGGCCGATGTCGAAGAACCAGTGGCCGAGGGTACCGATGCCACCCACGAGCGGATGCGGCAGGCGGATATCCTCATCGAACCACAGGTGGATATTGGTGATCGGCCGGGTATCGGCACGCGCATCCTCGATGCCAAGCAGGTGGTTGCGCGCGTGGGTGGGCATGGCCAGCACCACGCGCCCGAATCGCCGCATTTCCCCGGATCTCAGGCTGATCTCGGGTTGACCGGCCTGCCATCGCAGGCCGGTGATGCGGCAGGACAGATGCATGGGAACACCGTGATGATCCAGGGCCTGCGCGAGTGGGGCGACCAGGGACTGGGCGAATGGGCGGGTGAACCAGCCCAAGCGGGCGGCGTCATGATCGGTAAAGGCCTCATGCAGCACGCGCGCAAAGCTGGCGGCGGGGGCGGAGTCCGGGGGCTCGTTCATGGCACCCAGGCATAGCGGATGCAGCAGGTCGCGCGTAAGCGGCGGGGGCATGTTGAGCGCGGACAGCCAGGCATCGACGGTCAGTCCTTCCGCCATCTCCCCGTAAGTCTCCCTGCCCAGGCGCAGCATGGCCGGCAGGTCCCCGAGGCCATGGCCGGGCATGCGGCTGGCCGCCCACGCCAGCGACAGGGGCAGGGGCAGCCAGCGGCGTGTGTCCAGGGAGAAATGCCCCCGCCTGGCATCCCACAATGGCAGGTGCAGGTGGGCCTGCCAGGCGAGCTCCGTGATGCCGTGGCGAGCGAAAAAATCCCGGGCATGGTGGTAGGCACCGATCAGCAGATGCGGGCCGTTGTCCACCCACTCGTCCACCGTCTGGTCGTGGAACGAACTGGTGCGCCCGCCGAGGCGGGGGGAGGCGTCGAACAGCTCGGCCTCGATGCCGTGCTCGGCCAGCTCCAGGGCGCAGCTGAGGCCGGCCAGGCCGCCGCCGATCACCGCCACCGGTTCCATCTCTAGAAATCGAGGCGCACAGGGGCCGGGGGTGTTCGCTTAGCCGCCTTCTTTTCGTGGCGCCAGGCGCGCCAGGCGATCCACATCTTGCGCAGCGGTGACAGGCGCACCGGACGCTGCCAGACGTCATATCCGGCCGCCTTCAGCCGCCCCAGGTGGGCATGGTAGATGGCGGCCATCAGCAATGAGGGGCGCAGCGGGATGCGGTCCTCGGGCGGTAATGCGGCGACGGCTCTGCCGTACTCCCGCTCGGCCTCGTCGGCATAATGTTCCAGTAGGGGGAGAAGCGCCTGCATGCGACCAATCCTGAAATCCTCGTCGGCGACCCCGTACCGGATCCTGTCTTCCTGCGGGAAGTAGATGCGGCCGCGCAGCGCGTCCTCGCGCACATCCCGCAGGATGTTCGTCAGTTGCAGCGCCTTGCCCAGGTGGACGGCAAAATCGCTGGCATGTCGGTTTGTATGGCCGAAAACCTCGATGGAGAGCAGGCCGACAACGCCCGCCACCCGGTAGCAGTACAGCGACAGGTCGGCCGCTTTGAGCATCGGTTGATGCGTCACGTCCATCAGCATGCCGTCGATGATCTCGACAAACAGCTCCTCGCTGAAAGCGAAGCGCTGGCGGGCCCGCTGCAGCTCCCGGCCGACCGGATGGGTCGGCTGGTCCGCAAAGACGCGGGCGATCTCCTCGCGCCAGAAGCCGAGCTTCTGCAGGGCCACGCCCTCGTCGCTGACCTCATCGGCGATGTCATCGACCTCGCGGCAGAAGGCGTACAGGGCCATCATGGCCCGTCGCTGTTCCTCCGGCAGAAACAGGAAGGCGTAAAAGAATGAGGAGCCTGAGCCCCGGGTCTTGTTTTCGCAATAGGTCTCGGGATTCACGCCGCTTTCCTGCCGGGCCGGAGGTAGCTTTGACCCAGCAT
>DATLWN010000277.1:0-3701 GCA_035576305.1 Mariprofundaceae bacterium | reverse complement strand
GTCGTGGCGCTGCTGGCACACCGGGAGCAGGAGGCGAACCATGCTGTATAACCTCCTCTATCCGCTGTCCAGCCATTACGGGTTCTTCAACCTCTTCCAGTACATCACCTTCCGCACGGTCTACGCGCTGCTGACCTCGCTTGTCCTGTGCTGGCTGATCGGCCCGTCCTTCATCCGCTGGCTGAAGGTCACGCAGAAGAAGGGGCAGCCGATACGCAGCGACGGCCCGGCCTCGCACCTGAGCAAGCAGGGCACGCCGACGATGGGCGGCATGCTGATCCTGCTGGCCATGGGCATCTCGACCCTGCTGTGGGCCGATGTGACGAACCTGTTCGTCTGGCTGGGGCTGTTCCTGACCCTGGGCTTCGGCCTGATCGGCTGGCTCGACGACCACCTGAAGCTCAGCAAGAGCAACCCGAAGGGCCTGCCCGGGCGCTGGAAGCTGGCACTGCAGGCCCTGATCAGCGGCATCGCCGCCGCCGGCCTGATGTACCTGACCGACCCGATCATCGACATCCCCTTCTTCAAGACGCAGTGGCATCTCGGCTGGGCCTACGTGCCCTTCGTGATGCTGGTGCTGATCGGCAGCTCCAATGCCGTGAACCTGACCGACGGCCTGGACGGCCTGGCCGTGGCGCCGACCTTCATGGTCGCCGCCGCGCTCGCCGTCATCGTCTATCTGGCCGGCCATGCCCAGTTCTCGAGCTACCTGATGATCCCGCACGTGCCGGGGGCCGGGGAGCTGGCCGTGTTCTGCGGCGCCATCGTCGGCGCCTGCCTCGGCTTCCTGTGGTTCAACACCTATCCGGCGCAGGTGTTCATGGGCGACGTCGGCGCCCTGGCCCTGGGCGGGGCCCTGGGCTTCATCGCCTCGGCCGTGCACCAGCAGCTGCTGCTGGCCATCGCCGGCGGCCTGTTCGTGCTGGAGGCGGTGTCGGTGATGGTGCAGGTCGCCAGCTTCAAGATGACCGGCAAGCGCGTGTTCCGCATGGCGCCGATCCATCACCATTTCGAACTCAAGGGCTGGGCGGAGCCGCAGGTCATCGTGCGCTTCTGGATCATCGCCATGATCCTGGCACTGATCGCGCTGTCCACGCTGAAGATCCGATGAACACGGCGATCGACATGGACACCCGGCAGCTCGGCACCCCCGACACGGTGGCCATCATCGGCATGGGCCGGACCGGCTGCTCGCTGGCGCGCTTTTTGATGCGCCGTGGCGTGCGCTGCGTCGGCTTCGACGAGCGCGATGCGAAGATCCCCGCCGACATCTCGATCCGGGTGCAGATCGGCCCGCTGGAGCCGGCGGTGCTGACCCGCTTCGGCAAGGTCGTGGTCAGCCCCGGCATCGCCTGGAACCACCCGGCGCTGCAGCGGGTGCGCAAGGCCAAGGTGCCCGTGGTCGGCGACCTGGACCTGTTCGCCGAGCACTACAAGGGCACGCTGATCGCCGTCACCGGCACCAACGGCAAGACGACGGCCGTGACCATGATCGCCACGCTGCTGGAGACGCTGCCCGAGGGCATCGAGAAGGGCGGCAATATCGGCATGCCGATGCTGGACCTGCTGGAATCCGGGGCGCCCGAGCGCGTGGTGCTGGAACTGTCCAGCTTCCAGCTGGAGCGCAGCCGCATCATCCATCCGAAATGGGCGGCCCTGCTCAATATCCAGCCCGACCATGCCGATGCCCACACCAGCCCCGAGGAGTACGCCGCGGCCAAGTTCAGGCTGTTCGAGGGCCAGGGCGAGGGGGATACGGCCCTGCTGCCCGGCGAGGCGGCATTCGATGCGCTGGCCGCCCAGTTGCGCGGGCGCGGCGTATGGGTGGGCCGCTTCGGCGTCACGGAGCAAGCGGCCGAGGCCAGCGGCCTGATCGCCGGCATCGAGACCGGCAGCGGCAAGATGTTCTGGCGTCAGAACGACACCTTCCAGCGCGTGCACCTGGCCGACATGCCGATCCGCGGCCGCCACCAGCAGCTGAACCTCGCCGTGGCCGCCCAGGCCGCGGCCGACTTCGGCGTGCATGCCAGCATCATCGTCGAGGCCATGACCACCTTCCAGGGCCTCGAGCACCGGCTGCAGCTGCTCAGGCAGGCCAGCGGGCACGCCTGGTACAACGACTCCAAGGCCACCAACCCCGATGCGGCCAAGGCGGCGCTGGAATCCTTCGACCGCGTGATCTGGATCTGCGGCGGCCTGCTCAAGGGCCTGGACCTGACGCCGCTGCAGCCGGTGCTGCGCCGCCATGTCGAGCGCGCCTTCGTCATCGGCGAGGACGGGGCGCCGTTCCTGAAGGCGCTGGCCGCCGCCGACGTACCGGCCACCTATGCCCGCACCATCGACCGCGCCGTGATGATGGCCTCCGACGACCGCTCCTCGCTGCCGGTGCTGCTGTCCCCGGCCGCGGCCAGCATGGACCAGTTCAGCAATTATGCCGCCCGCGGCCAGGCCTTCGCCGACGCCATCGACGGGCTCGGGGTTCCGGCATGAAGCGCCTGCCGCCCCCCGACCACCTGCTCGTCGGCAGCGTCACGGCCCTGATGCTGCTCGGGGTCATCATGGTCGCCAGCGCCAGCCTCAGCATCTCCGAGGCGCGCTACGGGGACCCGTACCGCATCATCGGCCACTGGATCCTGTACATCCCGCTCGGCTTCGCGCTGATGTGGTGGACCTCGCGCATCGACGTCAGCTGGTGGAAGGCGGTCAGCGTGCCGCTGCTGGCGCTGGCCTTCGTCATCATGGTGCTGGTGCTGATCCCGGGCCTGGGCAAGAACATCAACGGCGCCCGGCGCTGGTTCTCCCTGCCGCTGTTCACGCTGCAGCCGATCGAGTTCGCCAAGCCGATCGTCGTGCTGTACATGGCCTACTACATGTCGGCCTTCCCCGAGCGCCTGCGCCAGTTCGCCACGGGGATGGCGCCGATGCTGACCGTGCTGGCCGTGATGGTCGTATTGCTGCTGCTGCAGCCGGATTTCGGCAACGCGGTGCTGCTGACCGCCGTGTGCATCGCCATGTGGTTCGTCGGCGGCGTGCCGATCCGGCATCTGGCCAGCCTGGTCGCCGCCATCGTGCCGATCGGCCTGATCATCATGATCGCCGAACCCTACCGCCTGCGCCGGCTGCTCAGCTTCACCGATCCGTGGACCGATCCGTACGGCAGCGGCTACCAGCTGGTGCAGTCGATGATCGCCTTCGGCGCCGGCGGCGTGCACGGGGCCGGCCTCGGCCAGGGCGTGCAGAAGCTGTTCTACCTGCCGGAGACCTTCACCGACTTCATCGCCGCCGTCATCGGCGAGGAGCTGGGGCTTTTCGGCACCCTCGGCCTGATCGCGCTGTTCTCGATCCTGATCTGGCGCTGCGTGCGCCTGGCCGTGCAGGCCGACGAGATGTTCGCGCGCCTCTTGGTGCTCGGCTGCTGCCTGCTCTTGGGACTGGCCTTCGCCATCAACATGGGGGCGGCCATGGGCCTGATGCCGACCAAGGGCATGCCCCTGCCCTTCGTCTCCTACGGCGGCAGCGCCCTGCTCGGCGAATGCCTGCTGATCGGGCTGGTGCTCGCCGTGCAGCGCCACCTGCCGCAGAACCATCGCCCGGGGAGCCCCGCATGAACGCCGCACCGCTGCTGTGCATCGCCGGCGGGGGCACCGGCGGGCATGTGATGCCGGCCCTGGCGCTGGCCGATGCCGCACGCCGCCACTGGT
>DATLWN010000276.1:0-7979 GCA_035576305.1 Mariprofundaceae bacterium | reverse complement strand
AGCTGAAGGCGGAGGCGGTGCCGCCGCGTTTCGAGGACGCCTTCGTGGCCATGCTCGGCAACAACGACGATCTGCATGGCAGCGAGGCGGCGCCGGCCGAGGCCCAGCCGCATACGAACGATGTCGTGATCCAGGTCCGGGGGCTGTCGCGCAGCTTCGGCGAGTTCATGGCGGTCAAGGCCATCGATTTCCATGTCGAACAGGGCGAGGTGTTCGGGCTGCTCGGCGCCAACGGGGCCGGCAAGTCCACGACCTTCCGCATGCTGTGCGGGCTGTTGCCGGCCAGCGCCGGCGAACTGACGGTGGCCGGGGTGAACCTGCGCCAGGCCCCGGCCAGTGCGCGCGGCCGCATCGGCTACATGTCGCAGCGCTTTTCCCTGTACGGCACGCTGAGCGTGGCGGAAAACCTGCGTTTCTTCGGGGCCGCCTACGGTCTGCCGGGAGCGCGGCGCAACGCGCGCATCGATTGGGCCTATGATCATTTCGACCTGAGGGATGTGGCGGCGATGTCGGCCGACGACCTGCCGCTGGGCTTCAAGCAGCGGCTGGCCATGTCCTGCGCGCTGCTGCATGAACCGGACATCCTGTTCCTGGACGAACCGACCTCCGGTGTGGATCCGCTGGCCCGGCGCGAGTTCTGGCAGCGCATCAACACCCTGGCCGCCCACGGCGTCACCGTGCTGGTGACCACGCATTTCATGGAGGAGGCCGAGTATTGCGACCGTCTGGTCATCATGGCCGAGGGCGAGATCCTGGCCGAGGGGACGCCGGCGGCGATCAAGCGGGAGGCGGCGGCCACGGGGCAGCCCGTGGCGACGATGGAGGATGCCTTCATCGCCCTGATCCAGCGACGGCCGGAGGATGCGCCGGCATGATACGGCTGAGCGGCATGCGCCTGCGCGGGCTGATCCGCAAGGAGTTCCTGCAGATCCTGCGCGATCCCTCCAGCATCGCCATCTCGTTCGTGCTGCCGGTGGTGTTGCTGCTGCTGTTCGGCTACGGCGTGTCGCTGGACGCCAGGCATGTGCCGATTGCCCTGGTGGTGGATCAGCCGGATGCCGGTACGGCCTCGTTCACGGGCTCCTTCCGGCATCTGCTGTATTTTGATCCCGTGATGATGTCGGACATGCACGCAGCGGAGCAGGCCATGCGTGAAGGAAGCGTGGATGCCATCGTGCACCTGAGAGCCGATTTCGGACGCAAGCTGTACCGGGCGGAGGGCACGCCGGTACAGGTGATCGTCAACGGCGTCAACGCCAACACCGCCCGCATCATCATCGGCTACGGCAGCGGCGTCTGGGCCAACTGGCTCACGCAGTACGCCCGCGCCAACGGCCTGGCGCTTGCCGCACCGGTGCAGGTGGAGCAGCGGGTGTGGTTCAACAGCGAACTGAGAAGCCGCGATTACCTGGTGCCGGGCCTGATCGCCATCATCATGACCCTGATCGGGGCGCTCTTGACGGCGCTGGTGGTGTCGCGCGAATGGGAGCGCGGCACCATGGAATCGCTGATGTCCACGCCGGTGCACATCGCCGAGATCCTGCTCGGCAAGGTGATCCCGTATTTCGTGCTCGGCACCGGCGGCATGCTGCTGTCGGTGGCCATGGCGGTATGGCTGTTCGCCGTGCCGCTGCGCGGTTCCTTCCTGCTGCTGTTTCTCGTGGCCTCATTGTTCCTGCTGGTGGCGCTCGGCATGGGCCTGTTGATCTCCACCGTCGCCCGCAACCAGTTCGTGGCCTCGCAGATCGCCCTGATCGTCACCTTCCTGCCCGCCTTTCTGCTGTCGGGCTTCATCTTCGAGATCAGCAGCATGCCGAAGGTGGTGCAGGTCATCACCCATATCATCCCGGCACGCTATTTCGTGTCGCTGCTGCACACGCTGTTCATGGCCGGAGACATCCGGTCCGTGATCTGGCCGAATACGCTGGCGCTGGCCGTGATGGCGCTGCTGTTTTTCGGCCTGGTGCGGCGCATCTCGCGCAAGCGGCTGGATTAGCGATGCGCGAGAGCTGGCGGCGCATCTTCGCCCTGATGGTCAAGGAATTCCTGGCCCTCTTGAAGGACAAGAAGAGCCGCTTCGTGCTGATCGGTCCGCCGATCATCCAGCTGATCGTTTTCGGTTATGCCGCCACCTTCGACCTGCACCACGTGCCCTATGCCGTGTACAACGAGGACGGCGGGGCCGCCTCGCGGGATCTCGTCGCCCGCTTTGCCGGCTCCGATGCGTTCGAACGCGTGGCCGTCATCCATCACGCCGAGCAGATCCGGCCGCTGATCAGCGATCAGCAAGCGCGCCTCGTCGTGCACATCGGTCCCGCATTCGGCCGCGATCTTGTGCTCGGCAAGCCGGCCCCGGTGCAACTGATCGTCGACGGCCGCAACTCCAATACGGCACTGATCGTACTGAACTACGCGGCCAGCATCGTGCAGCACTTCAACGCCGAGCGCCTGCAGCAGGCCGGTCTCGGCGGGGTGCCGGCGCGCCTGGAGGTGCGGGCCTGGTTCAATCCGAACCTGAAGAGCCGCTGGTTCCTGATCCCCGGCATCGCCGGGCTGATCACGATGATCGTGACCCTGCTGGTGATCGCGCTGACGGTGGCGCGCGAACGGGAGCAGGGAACCTTCGACCAGCTGCTGGTCACCCCGTTGCGGACCTACGAGATACTGCTCGGCAAGGCGCTGCCCGGCTTCGTCATCGGCACGCTCGAGGCCACGCTGATCATTGTGGTGGCGGTGTTCTGGTTCGACATCCCCCTGCTGGGCTCGCTGCTGACGCTGTATACGGGGTTGGCGCTGTTCCTGCTGTCGGCCATCGGTGTGGGCCTGATGATCTCATCCCTGGCCGTCACCCAGCAGCAGGGGTTTCTGGGCGCGTTCCTGTTCATGGTGCCGGCCGTGCTGCTCTCCGGATTCGCCACGCCGATCGAGAACATGCCGCCGGTGGTGCAGGCGATCACGCTGGTCGATCCGATCCGCTATTTCATGGTGATTCTGCGCGGCGTCTTTCTCGAGGGGACGCCGTTTGCGCTGCTGATCCCCCAATTCTGGCCGCTGGCGCTGATCGGCAGCGTCTGTCTGGCACTGGCGACCTGGCTGTTCCGCCATCGCATGTATTGAGGCCATCCGCGCGCGCGACTGGCGGCGAGCGGCAGGGTTTGTACTATACGCACTGGAGTTTTCTGGAGCATGAGCATGACAGTGGATGAACAGCTGGCGCTGCTGAGCCGCGGTGCCGTCGAGATCCTGCCGAAGGGCGGGCTGGCGGAGAAGCTGAGGCTGGCGAAGAAAGAGGGACGACCGTTGCGCGTCAAGGCGGGCTTCGATCCGACCGCCCCCGACCTGCATCTGGGGCACACGGTATTGCTGGAGAAGCTGCGCCAGTTCCAGGCCTGCGGGCATCAGGTCGTGTTCCTGATCGGCGATTTCACGGGCATGATCGGCGACCCCACCGGCAAGAGCGAGACCCGGCCGCCGTTGACGCACGAGAAGGTGCTGGTCAATGCCGAGACCTACAAGCACCAGGTGTTCAAGGTGCTCGATCCCGAGGCCACGGAGGTCCGCTTCAATTCGGAGTGGCTGGATGCCCTGAGCGCGGCCGACATGATCCGCATCGCCGCCAAGAGCACGGTGGCGCGCATGCTCGAGCGCGACGATTTCGAGAAGCGCTACAAGGGCGGGCACAGCATCGCCATCCACGAGTTCCTGTATCCGCTGATCCAGGGCTACGACTCGGTGGCGCTGGAGGCCGATATCGAGCTGGGCGGCAATGACCAGAAGTTCAACCTGCTGATGGGGCGCCAGCTGCAGGAGGCCTACGGGGCGCCGCCGCAGGTGATCCTGACGATGCCGCTGCTGGAGGGGCTGGACGGCGTCAACAAGATGTCCAAGTCGCTGGGCAACTATGTCGGCATCACCGAGGCGCCGAAGGAGCAGTTCGGCAAGCTGATGAGCATCTCCGACGATCTGATGCTGCGCTATTATGAATTATTGAGCGATGCCAATCTCGATGCGGTGCGGGCCATGCATCCGATGGAGGCCAAGAAACAGCTGGCGGCGATGATCGTCGACCGCTTCCATGGTGATGGTGCCGGCGAGCTCGCGCGCGAGGGGTTCGAGTCCCAGTTTTCCAAGGGTGAACTGCCGGACGATATCCCGCAGGCGGAGCTGACGGCCGAGGATGGCGGCGTATGGGTGGTGCATGCGCTGACGCGCACCGGCCTGACGCAGAGCAACGGGGAGGCGATCCGCCTGATCCAGCAGGGGGCGCTGTCCATCGACGGTGAGAAGGTCGGGGACCGCGATCTCCGGCTGGCCGCCGGTGCGGGCTATCTGATCCGGCTCGGCAAGCGCAGGTTCCTGCAACTGCTGGTCCGCTGAGCTGCGGCTGCGCCCGGAGACCCGGGCATGGAGGCGCTGATGGTCATTGACCGCTACATCCTTCGCCAGTGGCTAACGCCGTTCCTGTCATTCGTCGGCATCGTGGTGTCGGTGCTGCTGCTGGCCCGTGCCTTGCGCGTGCTCGGCGATGTGGTCGACAAGGATGTGCAGTGGCACATCATGCTGAACCTGATGCTGGCGCTGATGCCCTACTTTCTGATGCTGGCGCTGCCGATGGGCTGTTTCTTCGCCATGCTTTCCCTGGTGCACCGGTTGCAGCAGAACAGTGAGCTGGACGCCTTCCGCGCCGCCGGGGTGTCCTACACCCGCCTGTTCCGTTCCCTGATCGCCGTCACCGTGCTGCTGTGGCTGTTTCTGAGCTATGTGTCGGTCGTCTGGGTGCCCGTCGGGCAAAAGACCTTCATGGACCTGCTCGATTCGATCCGGCAATCGAAGGCGTTGCCTTCCTTCGATCCCCAGCGCTTCAACCGGGACCTGCCGGACTTCACCGTCTACGTCGACGGCGTCGACAGCCAGGGCACCTACCACGGCTTCATGCTGTCGGACAACCGCGCCGGCGGGCCCGTGATCTATATGGCCGAAAGTGCCCAGATCCTGCGCGACGGCGGGCTGCTGCGCTTCGTGCTGCACCATGGCCATCGCCTGGAGGGCCAGGGGGAGAGCCTGCGTTCCCTGGCCTTCGACGAGTACCAGGTGGCGCTCGATGTCGGCAAGCTCGGATTCGAACGCATGGATTTCAATCGCGGGGTGCTGCAGTGGGGTATGGGCGAACTGTGGCGGGCCTTCCACGGCAAGCACAACCCGCCGGCCGAGGCGGAGTGGAACCGGCGGCTCTTGGTGCCGACGATGGTGCTGCTGTTTCCGCTGTTCGTGCTGCCGATGGGGCTCGAGCTGAAGCGTTCGGGCAGGACGGGCATGTATATATCGGCGGTGGCGCTGGTGCTGTTGGCCTACAACGTGCATCTGGCCCTGTACGAGAAGGTCGCCTCCGGGGTGTTGTCCGGCTGGTGGCTATGGATTCCCCAGATCGTCCTCGCCGCCATCGGCCTGGAACTGACGCGGCGCCGGGCCAAGGACCGCCTGCCGCCGCTGATGATGGCCGTCGAGGAATTCTTTACGTCAATTCACGTGAGGATACGGGAACGGGTTGCACGCCGCTGGGGGTGAGCGCCTGCCGGCGTTCCCTGACATCCTGCAGCAGCCGGAAGGCGGCGAGGCCCGCCACCAGCCCGATACCGATGCCGGTCAGGGCGATGCGGACGGCAAAGTGGTTCGCCGGATCCATCTCGGTGGCGTTGAGCAGCATGGCCGCACCCTGAACCACCAGCCCGGTGGCGCAGGTGGCCACGGCCGCACTGATGAAGAAACGGCCGGGATCGAGCCGGCGCTGCTGCAGCAACCGGCTTGCAAGAAACAGTATGATCATCCATGCCCACCACGAGGCCAGCCGGAGCGGCGATAGCTCCCTGGCGTAACGCAGGGTTTCGGCGAACGGGGCCAGGATTGCCCTGGCGGCGGACGGGGTGCCCATGGCATCGGCCGTGACCGGGATGAGGTGACGGTAGTCGTGGCTGCGCAGCACGTTGATGACGGTATCGGCCCGCGAGGCGCCGATCTCGGAGGCCTGCGGCTTGATCAGGGTCCAGGTATGGAAGAACCCGCTCCAGCCATGCCAGTCCGAGGAGGCGATCAGGTCCAGCCCCTGCTCCCGCTGCGCGGCCAGCAGCGCCTGGCGCAATGCCGGCGACATCGATGGATGGCCGGCATTGCTGATCTCGAAACCATCCACGCCGTCGGCTGCCAGTTGCCGCACCTTGGCCGGCGTCAGGCGCCAGGACAGGGCGATGACGGCGCCGTGGTGGATGTCATGGGTCTGGCGGATGAAGCGCAGGGTGTCCGCATGGTCATGCAGCACGGTCGGGATCGGCTTGCCGGGCTTCAGCCCGATGGCCAGCAGGAATTCGCCGTCGGGCGTTTGCACCTCGATGCCGGGGATGGTGTCCGGCAGGCCGTGGCCGCCGAAGCCGGCGGCAACCGCCGCCCCCGCAGGATTGCCGTGCTCGGTGAAGCCGACGACGTTGAACCCGCGGTCCTGGTGGATGTGCAGGCTCTGCGCGGGGGTGATCAGCCCGTCGTGGGAGTTCAGGCTGTGGGAATGCAGGTCGGCGACAATCAGCTTGGGATCATCGGTCTTCAGGTGCCAGTCGGGCAACGGCACCATCAGCACGAAGCACATGTACAGCAGATACAGCAGGATGCTGCCGGCGACGATGTGCACGCCCCGGCGCAGCGGCAGCCGCATGATCAGTGCCGCGGCCAGCGCGGCCAGCGCGATCCATGCCAATGTGGAAACGATGGCCACGCGCATGTCCGGGGCGCCGGCCAGGATGTGGCCGAGGGCGGCGACCGGTTCGACCAGGATGCCCCATGCCGGGAAATCCAGCGTGGCGCCCTGGGCGTGGATGCCGGTGCGTGCATCGATGGGAAGCTGTGCCGCATGATCGGAAAACGCGGCGGCAAGGGTCAGGAACAGCAGCCACGCGAGCATGGCGGCAGCGGCGGGGTGGCGGCGGATACGGGAAGCGATGGCCATCACGTGCGTGTTACTCTCAGCCCCTTGGCGGTATTAAATTTCGCGCGGGACATTAACAGGCACGCGCCGGAGACGCACGGATTATGTGGAACGGCAGGCATGGCCGCGCGTGAGCCGCGTCACGCATCGGGGTTGTCATGGGCTGCGGAGGAGGCGAAAAGGAGGGGTTGACACCCCCGGCGGGCCCGCTAATGTTCGCCGCCCTTCGATGCCGATCCATCCGGTCCCTGACGGGTCCGGAGACGGGGTGGAAGGGAGGGGGTTGACACCCTCGGCGGCAACGCTAATGTTCGCCGCCCGCTGACCCGGAAGGGTGCAGCAAAGCCCCGGATCGGGCGTTGACATGGTTCGTGATCGGACTATGATTCTGCGCCCCAAATCGGGGAAGGCCGAAAGGCCGTTTGTTCTTTACAATTCGTGGTTTTTATTTGAACTGTGGGCGTGCCGGATCTCCCTTGATTGATTCAGGGTCATTTCGGTACGTTGATAGTTCAAACGGACGTTAACGTGCGTAATGAGTAATGACCCTTGTCAATTTTGGGATCATGTTTTAAATCAATCTTTCTTCGGAGAGTTTGATCCTGGCTCAGGACGAACGCTGGCGGCGTGCCTAACACATGCAAGTCGAACGGTAACAGGGACTTCGGTCCGCTGACGAGTGGCGCACGGGTGAGTAACGCGTGGATATCTGCCTATCAGTGGGGGACAACTCCGGGAAACCGGAGCTAATACCGCATACGACCTACGGGTGAAAGCGGGGGACCTTCGGGCCTCGCGCTGATAGATGAGTCCGCGTCCGATTAGCTAGTTGGTGGGGTAATGGCCCACCAAGGCGATGATCGGTAGCTGGTCTGAGAGGATGATCAGCCACACTGGAACTGAGACACGGTCCAGACTCCTACGGGAGGCAGCAGTGGGGAATTTTGCACAATGGGGGAAACCCTGATGCAGCGACGCCGCGTGCGGGAAGAAGGCCCTCGGGTTGTAA